>JBKPAF010000034.1:0-4848 GCA_046726275.1 Actinomycetota bacterium | reverse complement strand
GAACGAGGCCACGTGGCCGCTGGCCTCCCACACACGCGGCGACATGATGATCGCCGCCTCCAGACCGACCACGTCGCTCCGCAATTGGACCATCGAACGCCACCAGGCTTGGCGGATGTTGCGGCGGATCTCCACTCCAAGTGGGCCGTAGTCCCAGGATGAGCGCAGGCCCCCATAGATCTCACTGGAAGGGAACGCGATCCCCCGCCTCTTGGACAGGGAGGTGATGGCTTCCATCAGGTCGGCCACGAGCTGGACTCCTTTCCCGGCCGCTGGCTGCAGCCGCTGGCGTGACCTCCATGATATGGGGGCAAGTTGCCTTTGACCGCTCCAAATGAGGAATCAGGCGGAGAGGATCACTGCCACCCCAGCCACTCGAGAATCACCGTCGCCACCTCACGGATCGGCCGGTCGTTCGGGACAGTGAGGTCCTCCTCTCCCACTCCTTTGGACGTCGAGAGCTGAACGGCCGCCTCACGCAAGTCATCCTTCCTCCCTGCGGTGACGTCGGGCGCGAGGCGCCTCTCGATCTCCTCCAGGGGCACGGTCAGACGAACCACGCGAAGCGGCATGCGCAATTCTTTCCTCAGGTTGTTCAGGCCGGAACGGTCCCCGACGAATCCCGCAAGGACGAAGAAGCGGACGCCCACTGCCAGATAATTGGCAACGACCGTCGCCAGGTTCTTGAGCATCATGCGGCGCTCCGCCGCGGCGTCATCATCGCCTTGGTACCCCCAGGCCAGGAAGTCGAGATCGACATAGGCGTAGCGATCACCACGTTTCTCGAGGATGTCGGCGATCTCGGCCGCCACGGAGCTCTTTCCGCTGCCGTAGACCCCCGTGATGAGCACGGCATCCTGCCCGCGTCCACCCGGCATGTCGTGAACCCTACCGGTGTTCCGGCCACCACATATCGATAGGCTCACCCGCGTGAGTTCAGGGAAAGCGCCCAGCGACCCCCAGACCTGGCACTACGGCGTCGTGGCGCGATGGTGGGCCGAATTCAACGTGTCGGGGGCTGAGATCGCCTATTTCCGGAGGTTCGTGGAGGACGACGGTCAGCCGGCACTCGATGTGGCCTGCGGAACGGGACGTCTGCTGATCCCCTATCTCCAGGCCGGCTTGGACGTCGACGGCTGCGACATCTCTGCCGACATGCTGGCTCTGTGTCGTGAACGGGCCGAGCGGGAGGGGCTCTCCCCGAACCTGTACGAGCAGGCGATGCACCGGCTCGACCTGCCGCGGAAATACAGGACGATCATCGTCTGCGGCAGCTTCGGCCTCGGCGGTAACCGCGAGCACGATCTCGAAGCGCTTCGTCGCCTGCACGCGCATCTCCTGCCGGGAGGCACGCTCCTCCTGGACAACGAGGTGCCCTACGCAGGTCCACGACAGTGGCGCTACTGGTTGAAGGACGAACGTGGTTCGCTGCCCGAGCCATGGCCGGCGGAGGGGTCCCGGCGACGGGCCTCTGATGGCACGGAGTACGAGCTCCGGTCTCGGATCGTCTCGGTGGATCCGCTGCCGCAACGAGTGACGCTCGAGATGCGGGGGGCGATGAGGCGAGACGGCCGGGTCATCGAGGAGGACGAGCATACGTTGCACATGACCTTGTACTTCACGAGCGAGCTCGAACTGATGCTCGACGGTGCCGGATTCTCAGACGTGGTCGTTCGAGGCGACTACACGGATCTGGAGCCGACCGGCGAGACCGACTTCGTGGTGTTCATCGCGAGGAAGCCTGCGTAGTCGTCGGAGTTCAGCACGCCGGCGTCTCAGCCCGGCTGGCGGTCAGGTCGAGATCGATGGCTTGGGAGGGCGGGCCGCCCGGTCCACCATGTCCAACGCCTCCGGCGGGAGGCCGTGAGTCCTGATCGCGGCATGGAGCAGTTGCACGTAGGCATCCGTGGGGCGGACGTAGCTCCCTTCCTGGTGGGCCACTCGGTATGTCCAAGCGATGGCCGGACCCTCGGGACCATCGACCACGACGTCCTCCTTCCGGAAGAAGGTCGGGTGTCCCTGGAAGGCGTCGAGGCCTGCCGTCTGCCCTTCCGGCACGTCCCACAGCACTCCCCACACGTGGGAATCGGGATCGAGCTCCAGGTTGGCAGCCCCCCCTTTCCACTCGGTGGAGTACACACTGAAGGCGATCCGAAAGCCGCCCAGCCTCGCCGGACCCACCACGCGGGCTTCGGAAACGCGTTCCGTCATGTGCCGGGCATCCATGTTCGACCCGTACGCGAAGTACAGATGCATCCACACCGATGATACCCTCGGTGCCTCGATTCATTCCGGCTCGGCTTACTCGTCCTCGACCCGGCCGAAGCGTCGGTCGCGTTTCTGGTAGTCGCGGATGGCTTCGTACAGATGCTCTCGGTTGAAGTCGGGCCAGTAGACGGGCGTGAACCACAGCTCCGCGTAGGCCGCCTGCCAGAGAAGGAAGTTCGAGATCCTCATCTCGCCGCCCGTGCGGATCAGCAGGTCGGGGTCGGGCATCTCGGGATGGTAGAGCCGGGACGAAATGCTGTGGGTGCCGAGCCGCTGTCCCTTGAGTTTGCCCGCGTCGTGCTCGGCGAGCAGCCTGCGAAAGGCGTCCACGATCTCCGTCTGTCCGCCGTAGTTGAACGCGATGGTGAACGTCATGGCGGAGTTGTGCCTGGTCAGCCGCTCCGCCTCCTCCATGTCCCTCAGGACCGACTTCGGGATCCTCCAGCCTTCGCGCCGGCCTAGGAAACGCACCCGGACGTTGCGCTCGTGAAGCTCGTCACGCCGCCTTCGAAGGAGCGTTCGATTGAAGTTGAGAAGGAACCGTACCTCCGAAGAGGGCCGCTTCCAGTTCTCGGTGGAGAAGGCATACACGGTCAGGTGAGACAGCCCGATCTCCAAAGCCCCGACGGCGACGTCGTAGAGGGCCTCCTCGCCAGCTTCGTGGCCCTTGGTTCTGGGGAGTCCCCGCTGCCTCGCCCACCGCCCGTTCCCGTCCATGACGATCGCGACATGACGGGGAAGCCGCTCGAGGTCCAGGTCGGGGAGGAAGCTCATGGAGTCAACACGGGATCGGGTTGCCGGGCGAGGAGCGTGAAGCTTCGCATCCGCCGCTCCAGGTGGTATTCGGCGAAGCCGTACAGGACTGCCCGGGCCTCGCGGCGGACGTCGATCGCCGGCGTCATGTCCCCCGCGGACATCACGTCGAGGCGGGCGAGGGCGTCCAACCAGCGCACAACCGGCTCGGCCACCCGCCCGGCGTCGTTCTCCGCGCACCCAGCACACACCACGCCTCCCTGGCCCGCCGAGAACCACCCCTGCGGTCCGGGTGCTCCACACACGGCACACCCCGACAGGCTGGGATGGAATCCCGACAGCGAGAGCAGCTTGAGGATGAAGCACTCGGCCACGGCGGCTGCGTCCCGAGGCCCAGCCTCCAGCGCCCGGAGTCCCGACAGCAGGAGGAGGAACAGGCGGACATTGCGCTCGTGCTCCTCCGCCACCTTGTCCACCGCCTCCAGCATGGTCTCCCCGGCCGCGATGAGCTGGAAGTTCCCTCGGATCGTCCTGAAGGAGCTGACGATCTCGGCCTGGGTGATCGTGTCGAGGTTCCGGCCCTTGTACAGAAGGAGGGAGACATGGGTGAGCGGCTCCAGCCGGGCCCCGAACTTGCTGTTCGTGCGGCGGATCCCTTTGGCCACCGCTCGCACCTTCCCCGAACCCTGAGTGAGGATGGAGACGATCTTGTCGGCCTCACCGAGTTTGACCGAGCGCAGCACGATGCCCTGTTCCTTGTAGAGCGGCATGGCCCGAATGGTACCGCCCGTCCTTCCGACTCCAGCAGTGGACCGGGCCGCGCGTGACCAAATCTCCACAGGGTCCCGACGGCGGTGCCGTTTTCGGGAGGGCCGATGGCCCTCTCTCAGGCGCCCATCGGATGCCAGACCGTCTTCATCTCCATGAACCCGGTGATGGCGTAGGGACTCTGGGCCGCTTCCGAGAAGAAGTCGGCCGATCCGTCGTGAACGACCCGCTTGACGTTGCCGGCAGCCGTGGCCTCGACCTCGGCCCGGAGGTGCTCGGGAACCCCGGTCACATCGATGGCATTCACGTCCATGTGAGACGCGAGCCAAGGCACGAGCTCTTTCTTGTAGCCCGTGATGACGTTGATCACTCCAGGGGGCACGTCGGAGGTTGCCAGCACCTCGCACAACGTCACCGTGGGAAGCGGCCTGGTCTCGCTGGCCAAGACCACGGCTGCGTTGCCGCTCACCACCGCCGGCGCGAGGCGCGAGATCAAACCGAGCAAGGGTGGCTCCTCCGGGGCCACCACACCGACCACGCCCGTGGGTTCGGGGAAGGTGAAGTTGAAGTACGGGCCGGCCACGGGGTTCACGGTCCCCATGACGTGATGAATCTTGTCCGACCACCCCGCGTACCACACCCACCGATCGATGGCCGCGTCGACCTCGCGGTCGGCCTTGGAGCTCCCTGAGAGCCTCAGCTCGTCGACGAACTGGTCCCTCCGCCCCTCCAAGAGCTCCGCCACGCGGTAGAGGATCTGCCCTCGGTTGTAGGGGGTGGCCCCAGCCCAGCCCTTCCATGCCGACCGCGCCGACCGCACGGCATCGCGAAGGTCCTTCCGAGAGCCCCGGGCCGGGCGGGCCAGGACCTCTCCCCTCCGGTCGAGCACCGGGTACGAGCGGCCCGACTCGGACCGAGGGAAGGCCCCGCCCACGTAGAGCTTGTAGGTCTTGCGCACGGACAGCCGGTCGCGGCTCACCGCTGTTTCCTCGACGAGCCCTTCCGGCGCGTTCTGCCGCCCACCGAGAACTCCAGGTACGGCTCCAAGCCGTGCAGACC
>JBKPAF010000033.1:0-13389 GCA_046726275.1 Actinomycetota bacterium | reverse complement strand
GCGGTGTCAGGACGATCGAGCCGAGGCCTTCCTGTCGGTGGTCGAGGGCGACGCCGTGGTGTCCCAGGTCCAGTGGGCCAGGACGAATCTCTCCAACGACGAGATCGCCGAGATCCAGCGCGAGGCCGCCCGCATCCCGCCTCCGCCGGCATCGGTTCCCAGATTCGTGCAGGACGTGTTCGGCTTCCCCTACAAGGCGGGACAGTCCTTCGTGCAGGCGATGCTCGCGCGAGGGGGCTTCAGAGCCCTCAACGACGCCATGCGCCACCCTCCGGTTTCCACCGAACAGGTCCTCCATCCGGCGAGGTTCCCGAGCGACGTCCCTCAGGACGTGCGGGCGCCGGACATTTCGCAGAAGCTCGGGAAGGGTTGGAAGGCCATCGACTCGGCCGACGTGGGTGAGGGGTTCTTGCGGGACCTGTTCAGGCTGGAGCTGCCCTCCACCGAAGGAGACCGGGCCGCCGCCGGTTGGGACGGAGGTCAGTATCGGGCGTTCGGGAAGGGCGGCCAGACGGCAGTGCTGCTGGTGACCGTGTGGGACAGCGACCGCGATGCCAGGGAGTTCTCCGAGGCCATGCGGACGTGGGTGAGAGAGCGTCCGGCGACTATCGTTCACGCAGGCTCGACGGTGAGCGTCCTGTTCGGGTCGGATGCGGCGACGCTCCAGGCCCTCCGGCGGGCGACCGGTTCCTAGAGACGCGACCCCCGACGTTAGACTGGATCGGTCCGAGCGACAGCTGGGAGGCACCGAGCCCATGGCCACCAAGACAGCCACCAAGTTCGTCTACGACTTCAACGAAGGCAACCGGGACATGAAGGACCTCCTCGGCGGCAAGGGGGCGAATCTCGCGGAGATGACGAACCTGGGGCTGCCGGTGCCCCCGGGATTCACGATCAGCACCGAGGCGTGCCTCTCATACCTCGCGAGAGGGTCCTTCCCCGACGGCCTGATGGAGGAATGCGAGGAGCACCTCGTCCGCCTCGAGGAGGCGATGGGGAAGAAGCTCGGCGACGAACGGGTCCCCCTGCTGGTGTCTGTCCGCTCCGGAGCGAAGTTCTCCATGCCCGGGATGATGGACACGGTCCTGAACCTCGGACTCAACGACGCCTCTGTGCAGGGGCTGGCTAAGCAGACGAGCAACGAGCGGTTCGCCTGGGACTCGTACCGCAGGTTCGTCCAGATGTTCGGGAAGATCGTGCTCGACATCGATGGGGAGAAGTTCGAGGAGAAGCTCGACGAAGCCAAGGCGAGGAAGGTCGAGGGCGCCAAGGACACCGACCTCGACGCGGAGGACCTCAAGCGGCTGACCGAGGAGTTCAAGGCCATCGTCAAGGCAGGGACTGCAGAGGATTTTCCTCAGGACCCCCGGCTCCAACTGGAGAAGGCCATCGAGGCGGTGTTCAGGTCGTGGAACGGCGCGCGGGCGGTTGCGTATCGCAGGCAGAACAAGATCTCGGACGACCTGGGCACGGCCGTCAACATCGTCGCCATGGTCTTCGGCAACATGGGCGAGGACTCAGGGACCGGCGTGGCCTTCACCCGGAACCCGGCCACCGGCGAGAAGGAGCCGTACGGCGACTATCTGCCCAACGCGCAGGGCGAGGACGTGGTCGCGGGCATCCGGAACACGCTCAAGCTCACGGAGCTCGCGAAACTCGATCCGAAGTCCTGGGACGAGCTCCGGCGCGGCATGGACACGCTCGAGAAGCACTACCGGGACATGTGCGACATCGAGTTCACCATCGAGCGAGGCAAGCTTTGGTTCCTGCAAACGCGGGTGGGCAAGCGCACGTCGTTCGCAGAGTGGGTGATGGGCTACGACATGTGGCAGGAGGGGCTGATCGGCAAGGAGGAGGGGCTTCTTCGGCTCGATCCCAACCGCCTAGAGCAGTTGTTCAAACCCGTGATCAAAGCCGAGCAGACGGCGAAGGAGACGCCGGCCACGAAAGGGCTGAACGCCTCACCAGGAGCGGCCGTTGGTCGCGTCGTGTTCACCGCAGATGCAGCCGAGGAGTGGGCCGAGCGAGGGGAGAAGGTCATCCTGGTCCGCCGGGAGACCACGCCGGACGACTACCACGGCATGATCCGCTCCCAGGGCATCTTGACCAGCGCGGGTGGAACGAACTCGCACGCGGCCGTGGTCGCGCGCGGCGAGGGGATCCCGGCGGTATGCGGAGCGGATCAGATCCGGATCCAGAGGGGAGCTAGCGGATTCACGGTCGGGGACAGGACGGTCAAGGAAGGCGACTGGATCACCATCGACGGCACCGACGGGACGGTCTATCTCAAGCGGCTCGACCTCGAGGATCCACCACTGGCTCGCGCGGTAACCGGAGACGAACAGGCACGCCAGGAGAAGATCTGGAAGGCCTTCCAGGCGTTCATGGAGCTCGCCGATCAGAGGCGTCGACTCCGCGTCCGAGCCAACGCGGACACGCCCGATCAGGCATCCAACGCCAGAGCTCGTGGCGCTGAGGGCATCGGTCTCTGCCGCACCGAGCACATGTTCCTCGGCGAGGAGCGAGTAGCGGCTGTTCGGAAGATGATCTTCGCCGACACGCCGGAGGAAGAGGAGGAGGCCTACGCGGCGCTCCTCCCCCTTCAGCGCGATGACTTCGTGGGGATCTTCGAAGCGATGGACACGCTGCCGGTCACCGTCCGTCTTCTCGACCCGCCGCTGCACGAGTTCCTGCCGAACCATGTGGACCTGGCCGTCGCGGTAGCGTTGGCCGACGAGAAGGGTGAGGACTCCGTGACGCTTCGCGACGAGAAGCTGCCACTGGGCGAGGCGCGAGCCATCCTCTCCAAGGTCGAGGAGCTCCACGAAGCGAACCCGATGCTCGGGCTGCGCGGGGTCAGGCTAGGCATCGTGAAGCCCGGTCTGTACGCCATGCAGGTCCGGGCGATCGTGGAGGCCGCGTGCGACCGCGTGGAGGCCGGCGGCCACCCCGGGGTCGAGATCATGGTCCCGCTCGTGGCGACCCAGGAGGAGCTCCGGCAGATGCGGGAGGAGCTCGAGCCAGTTGCGAAGGAGATCCTCGAGCGGCGCAAGGTGGAGCTCCCCATCCACTGGGGCACGATGATCGAGCTCCCCCGAGCATCGGTCGTCGCGGGGGAGATCGCGGAGGTGGCCGACTTCTTCTCGTTCGGCACCAACGATCTGACCCAGACGGCGTTCGGGTTCTCGCGTGACGACATCGGGAAGTTCCTCGGCATGTACGAAGAGCGAAAATTGGTGCCCGCCAATCCTTTCGTCACGATCGACCGCGGGGGAGTGGGGCGTCTCATGCAGATGACCGTTGGAGCGGGCAAGGCGGTGAATCCGGACCTGCATCTGGGCATCTGCGGCGAGCACGGGGGGGATCCCGCGTCGGTCGTCTTCTGCCACGAGATCCTCTTGGACTACGTGTCCTGTTCGCCCTACCGAGTTGAAACAGCTCGATTGGCAGCCGGACAAGCGGCTCTCGGTTCTTCGGAGTCGGCCTCGAAGTAATCGCGGAATTTCCCCCGGACCGTTCCCGGGTTTCCCCCGCACGGGGGATGGAACATACGTTCGGCTTCGCTAGATTGTCCCGAGGCCAGGAACCACTGTGGCCTACTTTCCCCGACGCACCCCTTCCCGCGCCTTCCCGTGGCCAGCCCTTCCCGGGAGGTGTGCGATGCGAAGACGATGGAGAGGGCTATGCAGCCTGGCGATCCTCGCCATGGCAGTCGGTACGGTCCCTGGTTTGGCCCGAGCCGCGGGAGAGCCCGGGCAACCGCCATCAGCCGACCCCGTCCGGACCCTCCGGATCTACTACCAGGCGCCGGTTCTGGTGAGGGCAGGCGAGCCCGTGATCATGCCCGTTCAGGTGGTGTGCGTGACCGCGCGAGGGAACCCTTGTGACGCGATCCTTTCTCTCGGAGTGCGCTCGGGGGCGGGGGACCCCTGGCGATTCCACCGCGTGGAGGCGGCACCCGAGCTCTCCTTCGACCTCACCGCTGCTGCCGAGCGTGCCGGCGCTTCCGCAAGCGTTCAGGGTGTCGATTTCGTCTGGCGGGCAGAAGCGGGAGGGATCACCTCATCCCTTCCGGTTACCGATGCCGGACCACCTCTCCGGTTCTACGCCACCCGAGACATCCGACCCATCAGGGTGCCGGCCATTCCCTACGGGCGGCTGAGGAGAGGCCAGACCGTGGTGGTCCTTCCTTGGGGAAGTGGGCCGGGTCGAGCCGGTCTGGCCCTCGGGCGAGAGTCGCCGGCGCTCGGTCCGCCGTCATTCGACGTGGACAGGGCCGGACGGATCCATCTGCTGGATGCGTATCAAGGTAGGGTCGCTGCATTCCGAGGTCAGCAGCTCGAGCGCCAGTGGCCCGCGCGCTCGGGCCACGCCGCGGATCTGGCTCTGGGCAGCGACGGCACGACGTATGTCGGGCGCACGGTCAAGGGCGAGGTTCTCGTCACCCGGCTGAGCCCACTGGGTCAGGAACTCGGGACCGTGTCGCTCGGATCGAGCGTGCTCTCTCAACTGAGAACGGCCCGAACCAGGGCCTATGCGGAGCTGCTCCCTCTGGATGCGTGGGTCCGTCTGCCGGGAGTAGGCATGCCTCCCCGGAGTCTCGACTCGATGGTCGGCCGGCCGTTGCCCAGCGGCGAGCGGCTTCTCCGTGTGGGCACCGAGCGTTCGGTCAGGCTCGGGGTCGTGAGGGACGAGAGGGTGCACAGGGCGGTCGAGCTGCGCTCTGCGCACCGGTTCGGTGAGGTGGCCCTTGCCGAGCCGGACGGCTCCGGGGGCTATGTGGTCGTGGTTCGGGTATGGCGGTGGGGCACAGTGCCCGCCGATCAGTTCCAGGTCATCCACATCTCGAGGGGCCGGGTCGCCGAGACATTCGCGGTATCGAGCCGGAACTTCGCCGAGGTTCGGCCGCTCTCCAGATTCCGCCTCGGAGGCGACGGCCACCTGTATGAGCTGGTCAGTTCCCCCCGTGGCGTCCGCGTGGTCCGGTTCGAGCTGAAGGGGGAGTCATGAAGCGAACGTTGAGCATTGCGATGGTGACCGCCTCGGTCGTGTCTCTGGCCCTAGTCGTCGTGGGATTCGAGGCCCGGCCGAGCCTGGCCTCCTTCGTGAGCAACAACTGCCGGCCGAACCATGCCGCGGACGACCACCACAGGCGGAGAGACGCCCTGGCCTACGCGGTCGTGGCGAAGTGGGAAGGATACGAATGGGGCGGGGGATGTTGGAACGACAACAACCGCGATGACACCCCGGGCGCTCCTGACTCCAATGGCGAAGGGCCAGACTGTTCGGGGCTGGTGTTCAAGAGCTGGGAGCTGCGGAACCCCGGCGACAACGGGTACACGTGGTACGACAAGCTCGAGAACGTCCACGGCCCCTATGCGACGTATGACTATCGATCGCCGGGAGCCGCGGATCCCTTCGTCAAGCTGCCCGACAAGAGCCGGGCCACGACGATGTACATGGATGCGTTCGCCAAGAACGGGCACGTGGGATTGCTCTCCAGCAGGCCGAGTCCGAGCTCCAACACCGACTACATCATCGAGGCGAAGGGCGACGCAGCCGGAACCGGTGAGTGGCTGGAATCCTATCGGTACGACTCGGCCTACGTCGCGGTCAGGCGGAAGAACTGGACGCCTGATTGCTATCCCAATTGCAGGATGGGCGCTCAAGCAGTGGTGGTCATCCCGTGAGAAAGTCCGGTCTGGCCCTCTGTGTCCTGATGGCAATCACCGTCGGCTGTACTGGGAGTCCCTCCGTGGCCGACTCGCCAAGGAGGGCCACCGCCGTTCCCCCGAGCCCGTCCGTTCCACCCTCTCCTTCGGCGGTGGTCTCGGAGCCGCTCGTCCTGACAGCGGGACTGTCCGAAGCCCCGACGAAGTGGCGAAAGGAGTTCTTCGCGCCATTCGGGGGCAGGCCTAATCAGCTCGGTTTCAAGTTCTTCCACGAGTCGGTGAACAGCCAGCCCTCGTCCTTCGCCGTAGGCGCCGATGGGTCCTTCTGGATCGCCGATCGGTGGAAGGACCGGCTGGTTCACTACTCTCGATCCGGGAGCTTCCTCGGAGCCGTCCGGCTACCGAAGCCTCCTCCTCAGATGACGGTCGGCGGCGCTCGAGGTCGTGTGCGCGACGTCGTGTTCGCCCGTAGCCGCCTGTTGGCGCTCTTCGACCCGACAGGTGGTCCAATCGCAGAGATCCATCCGGGCGGAACCGTCGTCTACAGGCGGCCGCAGCTTCAAGGACGTGACCTCTGGGTTGCCGAGGTCTTCCCCTCCGACGGACCACTGGTGATGCTGGTCGGAGGCTTCGTCAACCCCGAGCAGGGTTCGGTTGACGGCGGGCCCAGTGGTTTCTTTGCCTGGGAGCCCCCGGGCATCCCGACGCGCTTGGAGGGGCTTCCTGGCGGGAACGGCTCGTTGGTTCGATTGGAGCGCACCTCGTCCCCGTCGGGCGGGGACCAGGACTTCGAGGTGACGTACCTGATGGCCGGTCAGACGTCGGTTCAGCCCCTTCGCGTCGACGTTCGCACCGGCGAGGGTCCCTCCGGCAGATCGCTCCCGGCAGTTGTGGGTCCGGGCAACCTGATCAACACGGGAGACGATCTGGTCATGTACGTGATGCTCTCTCCGTCGAGGGAAGCAGATGCCAGGCGCTACGGAGGAGGGCGCTGGCTCTTGCGGCTCGGGCGGTCCCCCGTTCTGTGGGAGCGTCTTCCGACACCCGGGATCGCTGATGAGCCCCAGACCCGGCATCTCGCGATCGGCCCGGACGGGAGCATCCATTTGATGGTGGCTAGAAGGGGAGGAATGCTCATGTTGCGCAGACCATGACCAGCGGTACGTCCTTCGGTGGACACATCTCGCTAGGGCTGTCCGTCATCGCTGTTGCTAGATTCGTGCCGTGGTCTTCCTACGGCGCCACCCCCTTCTGATAGCGCTGGCTCTCGTTCTTGTCACCCTGCTCGGGTTGCTCGTCTCCGCTGGGGTCGCCGTTTGGCGCGCGGCCCACGTCGACGAGGCCCGTCGTGTTGGCGAGGCCGACGTGATCCTGGTCCTGGGGGCGGCCCAGTACAACGGCCGGCCTTCCTCGACATTCGAGGGCCGGCTGCGTCAGGCCGCGAACCTTTACCGGAAGGGGTTCTCGGACAGGGTTCTGGTCCTGGGCGGGAAAAGGCCAGGGGACCGGACTACTGAAGCGGAGGCGGGCGCGTCGTGGCTCGTCGCCCAGGGGCTCCCCGAGCAGGACGTTTCGGCCGAGCCCGTGGGGAACACCACGCTGGAGAGCCTGAAGGCGGCGGCTTCCTACATGAGGGAACAAGACATGAAGACGGCGTTCCTCGTGTCTGACCCCTGGCACAACCTCCGCATCCGCAGGATGGCCCGCGATCTAGGCATCCAGGCCTATGTGTCGGCGACCTGGCATTCCGCGGCCAGAAGCCAATGGACACGCTTTTCCGGCTACTCGCGTGAAACGTTCGCCTACCTCCTCTACCGAGTTATGGGCAAGTGAGACGGCGGGAACGTCCGAGGCAGGTGCTACCCTGAGCCCGAAGTGCCGTTTTCCAGCCTGAACGCGCGAGAGCGCACCGAGGAGATCGAGCGTCAGACGCTCTCGGACAGGGCGACCCTCTCCTCCGAGACGAAGGGCCGCGAGCGCGAAGAGGAGCCCGATCCGATCCGAGCAGCCTTTCAACTGGACCGCGACCGCATCGTCCACTCGAAGGCCTTTCGCCGGCTCAAGCACAAGACGCAGGTCTTCGTCTCGCCCGAAGGTGACCACTACCGCGTTCGACTGACCCATACCCTCGAGGTGGCCCAGATCGCGAGGACCGCCGCCAGAGCCCTCAGGTTGAACGAGGACCTGACCGAGGCGATCGCCCTGGGGCACGACCTGGGGCATACCCCTTTCGGGCACCTGGGGGAGGAGGCGCTCACGCCGTTCCTGGGCCGGCCGTTCCGGCACAACGAGCAGAGCCTGCGCGTGCTGGACCACCTGGAGCTCGACGGGAAAGGCCTTAACCTGACCTGGGAGGTCCGGGACGGCATCTTGAACCACACCTGGTCGATGCCGCTCCCGTCGACGCACGAGGGTCAGGTGGCCAGGTTCGCCGATCGGATCGCCTACGTGAACCACGACGTGGACGACGCCATGCGGGCGGGGTTGCTCGTCGAGGGAGATCTCCCGACCGAGGCGACAAGGGTGCTCGGGTCGTCCCATGGGGAACGGATCGATACGCTGGTGAACGATCTGGTCCGCGAAAGCGAGGAGGCGGGGGAGATCGGGCTCTCGCCACCCGTTCTGTCGGCGCTCGATCAGCTACGGGACTTCCTGTTCGAACGGGTCTACCTGCGGCCGGAGGCCGCGGACGAGCAGGGCAAGGCCATCGCGCTGGTCCGATCCCTGTTCTCGTACTACCTTGATCACCCAGAAGCTGTACCGGCGGAGTACCGCGCCACCCCGGATGACCTGCCCACGCAGGTCGCCGACTACATCGCGGGGATGACGGACCGGTTCGCCCTCCGCACCTACGAACAGCTCTTCCTTCCCCAGGACTGGTTGTTGTAAGCGTTACGAAGGGAAGGAGCAACTATGGGAGGTCGGATCCGCCAGGAAGACGTCGACGCGGTCCGAGAGCGAACGGACATCGTCCAGGTCATCTCCCAGCACCTTCAGCTCCGGAAGGCCGGACGCGACTCCATGGTCGGCCTGTGCCCCTTTCATGCTGAAAAGACGCCGTCCCTGTCGGTCAGCCCCACCAAGCAGGTCTATTACTGCTTCGGGTGCGGCGAGGGAGGAAATGTCTTCAAGTTCCTACAGAAGGTCGAGAACCTGTCCTTCGTGGAGTCGGTGGAGCGACTGGCCGGCCCGTCGGGGATCACGCTCCGGTACGAGGGCCAGTCACCCGCCGATCGCCGACTGGCGGGTCGCCGTCAAGCCCTCCACCGATCCATCGCCGACGCAGCCGGACTCTTCCACCAAATGCTTCTCGAAGGCCGCGAAGCCTCCGAGGCGAGGGCCTACCTGGCCGCCCGAGGGATTTCAGCCGAGAGCGTGCAGAAGTTCGGGATCGGCTACGCCCCCGGGTATCCCGATTTCCTCCTGAAGCGGTTGTCTCGCAGCTTCGCCCCGGAACTGCTGGTGGAGTCAGGGCTGGTGGCAAAGGACGCCGGCGGGGGGCTCCGCGACCGGTTCCGGGGCAGGGTGGTGTTTCCCATCCACGATCTCGCCGGGCACCCCGTCGGATTCGGGGGAAGGCTCCTGGCAGGGGCGAGTGCGCCACCCAACGCCGCGAAGTACGTGAACTCGCCCGAGACCTCGATCTACCATAAGAGCACCCTGCTCTATAACCTCAACCGGGCCAAGGCGGAGATCACCCAGCGCGGTCGGGCGTTCCTCGTCGAGGGCTACACGGACGTGATCGCCCTGGACCAGGCTGGGATTCCGACCGCCGTGGCCACGTGCGGGACCGCCCTGGGAGAGGAACACGTGCGACTCCTGTCGAGGTTCAGCGACAAGGTCGTCCTGGCCTTCGACTCGGACGAGGCGGGGGCCAGGGCAGCCGAGCGCGCGTTCCAGTTCTTCGAGCATCACCCGGTTGAGCTCGCGGTGCTCGTCCTGCCTGAGGGAAAGGACCCGGCAGACCTGGTCCTCGCCCTGGGGGCCGAGGCGAGTGAGCAGCTCGAGGCCCTGGCCGAACGAGCGGTTCCCCTGATCGAATTCATGATCGATCGGGTGCTGCTCGGCAGGGACCTCACCTCGCCCGAAGGCCAGATGCGAGCGGTCCGTGAGGTCATCGACCGGATCCTCCAGCGGATCGGGGACCCCGTTCTGCGGGAGAAATACGCGGTCCTCACCGCCGACAAGGTGGGCCGCACCACGGTCAGCGAGAATGCCGTGCTGTTCGAGCTCCAGGCCATCGTGGGTGGTAGCGAGCAGGAAGAGGCCCACAGGGCCGCGCGGATCCCTCCGTCACAGAAGGTCGAGCGGGAGACCCTGAAGCTCCTCCTCCAGGCGCAGGAGCTGTGCGAGGGTCTGCTCTCGCGGCTGACCCCCGAGCATTTCGCCACGTCCGGCTATCGAGCCTGTTTCGAGCTGATCCGCTCGGGGGCGGGAGCCGGCCCAGCCGCGCTGGTGGAGATGGCCCAAGCTCGGAGCCGGGGTGAGCAGATCGGGAAGCTGATCGCCGCCCTGGCGGTCGAGCCCCCTACCATCGTCGGGGACGTCACGACGGAGTACGTCGATCAGGTCTACCTGCGCCTGGAGGAGTTCGCCCTGAGACGCCAGTCGGAAGATATCCGCAAACGATTGGAGCGTCTGAACCCGCTCAAGGCCTCCGACGATTACGAGGCCCTCTACGAGCAATTCGTCAGGTTGGAAGGAGCTCGGCGCCGGCTTCGGGCCATTGGTGAGGGTCCCGACTTACCCTTGCCTCGGTAATTTCTCACCGGGCCTGCCCGGGACGGGGCACGAGCCGAATGATCTGGGAAACTGTCAGGCATCCTGATGCGAACGACGCCATGACTTCGGAACGCCCGCAGACAGCTTCGCCGACAGTCTCGCTGACCTCATGACAGAAGATCCCATCGCTGAGGACTCGATCGAGGAAGTCGTTCCCGATCCAGTCCAGACCATAAGCATCGACGAGGCCAAGGAGGTCATCGTTGCCCGCGGCCGGGAACGCGGTGGCTTCGTCACCTCCGAAGACGTTCTGGAGGGACTCCCGGTCGAGGACCTCACTCCGGAGCAGGTCGAGGAGTTCCTGACCCAGGTCGAGGAGCACCTGCGCCAAGAGGGGATCGAGGTGATCGAGGTCCCCGGCGAGGAGTCGGAGAGCGAGGGGGAGATGGTCGGGATCCGTCTGCCCCGCGACGACGAGCTGCTCAAAGCCCCGACCAATGACCCCGTACGCATGTATCTCAAGGAGATCGGCAAGGTTCCCCTTCTCACCGCCGCCCAGGAGGTGGACCTGGCCATGCGGATCGAGGGAGGCGAGTTCGCCACCGCCCTCCTGATCTCGCTCGATGGCACAGCGAAGGTCGACCAGAAGCAGTTCCGGAGGGTCGTGGACTCGGTGGTCCGGATCCGCGAACACCAGCTCGACCCGGAGAAGCGCCTCCGCCACGAGGGGATCGGCCGGGAGAAGGTGAATCGGTCATACCGGGCCAAGACGCGCGGGGAGACGATCGACTTCCTCCGCCGGGTGGAGCGGGACGGTCAGCTCGCGAAGAAGAAGCTGATCGAGGCGAACCTCAGGCTGGTCGTCTCGATCGCCAAGCGGTACGTGGGGCGAGGGATGCTGTTCCTGGATCTCATCCAGGAAGGCAACCTGGGGCTCATCCGAGCGGTGGAGAAGTTCGCCTACTCCAAGGGCTTCAAGTTCTCCACCTACGCGACCTGGTGGATCCGTCAGGCGATCACCCGAGCCATCGCCGACCAGGCCCGGACGATCCGGATCCCGGTGCACATGGTCGAAACGATCAACAAGCTCGTTCGGGTACAACGGCAACTCCTCCAGGATCTGGGGCGGGAGCCGCTTCCCGAAGAGATCGGCCAGCAGATGGGCGTCGCGGCCGAGAAGGTTCGCGAGATCCTCAAGGTGTCTCAGGAGCCAGTCTCCCTGGAGACGCCGATCGGCGAAGAGGAGGACTCCCACCTCGGAGACTTCATCGAAGACTCGGAGGCCATCGTGCCGATCGATGCCGCCAGCTTCATCCTGCTCCAGGAGCAGCTGGAATCCGTGCTCCACACGCTGTCCGAGCGGGAGAAGAAGGTCATCCAGTTGAGATTCGGCCTCCTGGACGGCCACCCCCGCACGCTGGAAGAGGTCGGTCGGGAATTCGGAGTTACCCGGGAGCGGATCCGTCAGATCGAGTCGAAGACGCTGTCGAAGCTCCGACACCCCTCGCGGTCTCAGAAACTGCGCGACTATCTGGAATAGCTAGGGCCTGGTCGACCCTCCCAGAGCGTCATTCGCCCTCCCGGGCTTCCGAGCCGGCGACGTGCTCACCTGGGTCTCGTGGGGATCGACCATGGTTTCGGTGGTGTCCTTCTGAAGGCGGGACTTCACTGCGCTCCCCGCTTTCTCCACGCCCGTCTGGACGACCTCGAGCCCTCGCTTGGATGCGTCGGCCGCCACAGCCTTGGTGCGCTCGGTTGCCCTCTGGACCGTGGGGGATCCTGTGAACTCACCCCACCAGCGGCGAATCTCCTCGTAGCGCTGGCGGCCGGCCTTCGCCCCCAGGACGTATCCCACGCCGAATCCGATCACGAATGCGCCCTTGCCCATCGTCTTCTCCTTTCCAACTGTGTCACTGTTTCCTTGCCCCGACGGTGTCGTGTTGAAACGGGCCAGGGCGGCCCGAACCGCTTGATAGACTGACTTTCGGCCAGTTCAGGTCGACTTTCCGGGGTAGCTCAATCGGCAGAGCGGGGGCCTGTTAAGCCCAAGGTTGTGGGTTCGAGTCCCACCCCCGGAGCTACCAGCACAAGCGCTCTCCCTCCTTGACGCACACCGTACGCGAGCATCGCTGCGGCCGCACCACTCCAAGAAGCGAGGGTTACGAGCTTCGAGCCGAGTTGAGGAGCCTGAAGGACTCGAGCCGCTACCGAACGCGGAGGGTGCGGGACTTGTGCCGACGATGCGCCGACGAGCTGGTACCCCGGTCTCCGGTAGTGGTGGAGGAAACGTCGCTGCTGTAACCGTCCGCCGGTATGACTTCGGACGGAACGGCCGTTTGGGTCCTGGATCGCCCGAGCACATCAGGGAAGGGCTTGTACGACGCCACCGGGATTTTCAGCCTCGGCGTCCCGCACTTCCCCCGCACGAACTCCCAGGGTTGCACCTGATGGAAGGCGAGCTCCATCGGCAACAGCGGAAGCTGCTCGCGCCAGGCCTTCGCTCGTTCCCCTAGCCAACCACTACAACGCGGTCCCCGGGCTAGTGCGGGAACCTGCTGCTGACTCGTTACCGCGCCCTAGCGTCGTCCTCGAGTCGCGTCGGGCCGAGCTGGATCTTGGAGACGGATAGGGTTTCCACGCCGACCCAAGCGTGGGCAGCACTCAAACTACGTCCCCTGGATGATTCCGACTGCTTACCTGCTGGAGACATACTTCGCCGGAAGCGTTAGAAGGTCCGAAAGGAGGTGCGGACGAGGCCAATCGAGCTCTTCGGTGAGCGAGCGAATGGAGGGGAGGCTGGCGATGAAGAAGGTTGTTAGGGCGTTTCTTGGAGCTGTCACGTTGACTCTAATGCTGGCTACTCCTGCGGAGGCCAGTGTGAAATGGATCTGCAACGTGCCCGGCGAGGGTGACGTGGTATTCGTAACAGCCGCCGATGCAGCTCTTCACGGGATCAACACGGCAAACGCGAGGGCCGGCCAGGTGTTCCATGACA
>JBKPAF010000032.1:0-40642 GCA_046726275.1 Actinomycetota bacterium | reverse complement strand
GATGCCCGACGGGTACGACACCGTGGTGGGTGAACGCGGCTATCGGATGTCCGGCGGGGAGAAGCAACGGCTGGCCATCGCCCGTGTCGTCCTGAAGGACCCCAGGGTTCTCATCCTCGACGAGGCCACCTCGTCGCTCGATACCACCAGCGAACGGCTGGTCCAAGAGGCCCTCCGCCCGCTGATGCGCGGCCGAACCACCATCGCCATCGCCCACCGATTGTCCACGATCCTCGCTGCGGACGTCATCTTCGTCCTGGACCAGGGACGGGTCACGGAGCGAGGTACGCACACGGAGCTGATCGAGCGCGGGGGCCTCTACGCCCGCCTGTACCAGCAGCAGTTTCAGGGAGGAATGGTCGAAGCCGAGTGCGAGGACGGCGTCGTGCTGGCCACCGGGCAGATCCTTCACACTCCCAAAGCGTCGTAGCCGGCGCGGGGGCTAGAGCCGAAGTCGGTAACCGAGGAGCGTGAGGGTCTCGTCGACCGGCAGGTCCAGGTCGGCCGCTCGCTCGAACCCGAGGGACTGATACAGCCGCTGGGCCGGGATCATCGGAGGGGTCGTTCGGAGGATCAGCGAGTGTTTCCCCGCGCGGCGACACCTGGCGATGACCTCGTCGATGAGGGCGCGGCCGACCCCGTGTCGACGATGAGCCTGGTCCACCCCCACCATCCGTAGACCGGCGACGCCCGGGATGGCCTCCCGGTCGTCGTCGCCGATGACGTCGTCCAGCTCGATGGATGCCGAACCCAGGACCCGGCCCCCTTCCACGGCGACCAGGACGACCGTGCGATCCACCCTACCGGCCACGTCGCGGACCAATGCGATGTGCTCGCCCCATCCCGGGTCGGCAGGATCCCAGAACTCCGAATAGGCTCGGGCGACGACGTCTCCGGCTTCCTGGTACTCGTCCGGCCGGACCTCGCGCACCTCCATCGAGAGGAGCCTAGCGGAGTCCGGTGGCCATTGGTAAAGCCACTTGACGAACTCGCTAGGCGGCGCGACGATGCGAACAGCGATGCTCGAGCTCGACCTGAGCCACTTGCTGCTGGAGGCGTTTCGAAGCCTCGATCGGGAGATCGAGGCTGCTCTGGGGGACCGGGGGGCTGGGGAGCTCCGCCCGAGTCAGGCGGTCGCCCTGCTCCTGGTGGACCGGACGGGGACCCGTCTGTCCGAACTGGCCCAGAGAGCGGGCATTACCAAGCAGGCGATGATGCAGCTCGTGGACGATCTCCAAGAGAAGGGGTGCGTCCGCCGAGTTCCCGACACCGAGGACGCGAGGGCGAAGATGGTCCGTCTCACGGCGAAGGGCCTCAGGCTGCGGGCGAGCTCTCGAAAGGCCATCCAGGCTGTCGAATCGAGGATCCGGCGAAGGCTCGGGAGCAGACGCTACGAGGCCTTCCGGGCCCTCCTCACCGAAGTCTCCGAAACAGAGGAATAGGCCGGCCCGTGGCCCTTGACGCGCAGATCGAGGAGCGACTCTCGGCCTTCGACAGGCACAGCACCGTTCGGAGGATCTGGCAGAGGGACTTCACGGTCTGGCGCGACGACCCCACGGAGATCTCCGATCGCCTTGGCTGGCTGATTGTCCACGAGACCATGCGCGAACGAGTCGCGGATCTCCGCGATTTCGCCGCCGGCTGCGCCGCGGATGGGTTGACGCACGCCGTTCTGGCTGGGATGGGAGGCTCCAGCCTCGCTCCGGAGGTCCTCCGGGAGACCTTGGGCGTGTCCCCTGGGATGCTCCACCTCGTCGTCCTGGACACGACGCACCCGGATGAGATCCTGGCGGTGGACCGCGCGCTGCCCCTCGACCGTACCCTCTTCGTCGTCGCTTCGAAGTCAGGGACGACCACCGAGACCCTCTCCCACTTCGCGTACTTCTGGGACAAGGTTTCCGACGGCTCCAGGTTCGTGGCTATCACCGACGCAGGCACCCCACTGGAGGAGCTGGCAGTGGAACGGGGGTTTCGGCGCGTCTTCTTGAACCCCTCGGACATCGGGGGGAGATACTCAGCCCTGTCGTACTTCGGGTTGGTCCCGGGAGCGCTCCTCGGCGTCGATCTCGAGGGGCTGCTCGACCGGGCGATGGCCATGGCCTCTGCGTGCCGTTCGGAGGTGGCCGCGAACAACCCCGGTGCCAGGGTAGGAGCGACGGTCGGCGAGGCAGCCCTCCTGGGGAGGGACAAGTTCACGCTCGTCCTGGATCGGACCATCTCGTCCTTCGGCTCCTGGGTGGAACAACTCATCGCCGAGTCCACAGGGAAGGAGGGGAGGGGCGTCGTCCCGATAGACGGCGAGAACGTCGGCGACGCAGGGGTGTACGGGGCCGATCGGTTGTTCGTGGGCATCGGTGGAGAGGTCGTGGACAAGACGTTGGCTCACCTCCGGGACGAGGGTCAGCCCGCCATGCATCTGTGGCTGGAGGATTCGGTCGAGCTCGGTCGGGAGTTCTTCCGGTGGGAGTTCGCCACCGCCGTGGCCGGGATCGTCCTCGGCATCAACCCCTTCGATCAGCCGAACGTGCAGGAAGCGAAGGACGCCACGAAACGGCTGCTGGCCCAGGACGCACTTCCCGATGCGGGCGAAGACGATCTCGGTCTGGTCCTGCGAGAGGTCCGGTCGGGAGACTACGTGGCCATCCAGGCGTATCTCCCTCGCGATCAGGACACCGAGCGCCGGTTGCAGGCCGCCCGGATGAGCCTGCGCGACCGTCTGAGGGTCGCCACGACCTTGGGCTACGGCCCTCGGTTTCTCCATTCGACCGGGCAGCTTCACAAGGGTGGGCCGAACACCGGTGTGTTCATCCAGGTGGTGGAACCGCCGGCCGAGGACGCGCCGATCCCTGGGCAGCGCTATTCGTTCGGAACGCTTCTCACCGCTCAGGCCCTGGGGGATCTGCAATCCCTCCGAGCCCATGGTCGGCGGGTGGCCCGGGTGCGGCTCGCGACGCTCGAGGAGATGGCGGGGGGTTCAGGGGTCTAGCCCGTCTACCCGACGGCCCCCCCGACGTGGAGCAACGAGCCCACGCCGTAGGTGATCGCGGCCAGCCCTCCCCCGATGATGAGCATCCGGGCCCCGGACAGCCAGGCAGGACGGCCGGTCAGGAGCGACATCGCCGCACCAACCGCGAACAGGACCGTGCCGCTGGCAAGGATGGATGCGAGAACCGCGGCTGTGCCGGAGCCGATCACGAACGGTAGGAGCGGAACGGAGGCCCCGAGGGCGAACATGACGAAGGACGAGATCGCCGCGCCCCACGGCGAACCGAGCTCCTGCGGATCCAGGCCCAGCTCCTCCCTAGCGTGGGTGTCGAGGGCGACTTTCGGGTCGGCCATGACGACGTCGGTGACCCTGCTCGCGAGCTCCGGCGGAAAGCCACGCTGCTCGTAGATCGCTCGAAGCTCCTCGCGTTCCTCGTCGGGCTCGGTCGCGAGCTCGTGCGCCTCGATGTGCAGCAACCGCTCGAACAGCTCTCGCTGCACCCGCATGGACACGTACTCTCCGCCGCCCATGGAGAACGCCCCCGCCAGGAGGCCCGCCACCCCTGCCACCAGGACGACCCTGTTGGAAACGGCTGCCCCCGTAACACCCATGATCAGGGAGAGGTTCGAGACGAGGCCGTCATTCACCCCGAAGATGGCGGCCCGGAGGGCTCCGCTCTTCCCGCCGAGTCCGATCGGCTCCTCGCTCGTGTGGGTGGGACCGGCGTGCGGGTGGATGGGAGGGATGCGGCGGGCCCTGAGCCGCCTTCTGATCCGGGAAAGCACGCTCGGGTCGGAGACCGCCATCGGGCCGTGCTTGCTCATCGCTCCGCTTCTCCGCCGTCCTGCTCGCGGAGATACCGCTCGAGCTCTGCAGCGATCGAGTCGCCCGAGGGGACCTGGTCTTCACCCAGCCGCGCCTCTCCCACGTTCTCGTCGGCCGCGGCTTCCAGACGAGCGACGTAGTCGGTGAGCTCGTCGCTCTCCTGGACCAGTCCGAGAACGGTCTGTTCCCAGCTCGTGACGGCGCGGGTGAGCGGCTCGGTGAGCAGTGGGATCTCCACGAGCCGGGCGACCCGCTCGACCAGAGCCAGCGCCGCCTTCGGGTTCGGGGCCGCGGGGAGGTAATGGGGAACCGCCGCCCACAGGCTGACCGATGCAAGGCCCGCCCGGTTGGACGAATCGTGCAGGACGCCCACGATCCCCGTGGGGCCTTCATACTGCGAGCGAGCTAGGCCCATCCGCCCGGCGGTCGCCTCGTCGACCGCCGATCCCACCACCGGCACCGGCCGGCTGTGCGGCACATCCGTGAGGAACGCTCCCAGGGTGATGAGCATGGAAGACCGGATCTCCCGTGCGGTGCCGAGGATCTCCTCGGCGAACGTCCGCCATCGGACGTTCGGCTCATCTGCGCTGAACAGGACCACGTCACGGCCCCGCACGGAGGCGGCGGCAAACTCGCTCTTCGGCCATTCGATCACTCGGCTCACCCCGTCCTCCAGGCGCACCGTGGGCCGGGTCACCTGAAAGTCGTAGAACTCCTCGGGATCGAGGGTCGCGAACGTCTTGGCGCCCCACCGTTCCCGCAGGTATCGAAGGGCGATCGACGCGGCCTCGCCTCCGTCGTTCCATCCTCTGAAGGCGCAGATGAGAGGGGGCCGGTCGAGGTCGGGACGATCAAGAAACGTCACGTAGTCCATCGCCAGCCAGCATAACCGCCACCCTCGAGGAGGGTCCCGGGAGTAGCCTCTTGCGCCGTGGACGGTCCAGGCTCGTGAAGGACATCGGCCTTGTCGGGGTTCCCTATTCGGGGAGATCGACACTCTTCACCGCGCTGACCAGAGTGGGGGCTGCCGGCGGCCGGGCCAATCAGGCGGTGGTCCCGGTACCGGACACTCGGCTGAAGGTCCTGGCGGACCTGGAGAAGTCGAGAAAGATCGTTCCGGCACAGGTGAGGTTCATGGATGTGCCGGGCGGGACGTCGGCCCAAGGGCTGGCCCAACTCCGCGAGACCGACGCCCTGTGCGTCGTCCTCCGAGCGTTCGGTCCCGACCAGCAACCCCTGAAAGAGCTGAGGGACGTCACGGCCGAGCTCATCATCGCCGACCTGGCCGTCGTCGAGTCAGCATTGGAGAACACCCGGCGAAAGTTGAAAGGGCGCGGCGAGGACGCGCGGTCCGAAGTGGAGACCCTGGAGGCCGCCCACGCCGCGCTCTCGTCGGAAACCCTCCTTCGCGACGCCGGGTTGCCGGATGACGGAATCATCTCCCTCCGAGGGCTGTCGTTGCTGACCTCGAAGCCCTGGTTGACCGTGGCCAACCTCGAAGAGGGCTCGACGCTCCCAGAGGGACTGCCCCAGGGATCCGTCGGAGTGTGGGCGGAGATCGAGGCCGAGACGGCGAGCATGCCGGCCGAGGAAGCGGCCGCGCTCCTGCGGGAGTTCGGGGTCCAGGATCCAGGTCTGGACTACGTGATCTCGGCGGGTTACCGGGCCCTGGACCTGATCACGTTCTTGACCACAGGGGAGGATGAGACCCGGGCATGGGAGGTGCGGCGAGGAGCCACGGCGCCCGAAGCGGCCGGAGTGATCCACACGGACCTGCAACGAGGGTTCATCCGCGCCGAGGTGGTCCGCTACGAGGACCTCGTCGAATCCGGAGGCTGGGAGGCCGCCCGGGCCAGGGGGCGGATGAGGGTCGAGGGCAAGGAGTACGTGGTGCAGGAGGGGGACGTCCTGCACGTCCGGTTCGCCATTTGAAGATCGTCGTGAGGTCCGATCAGCCTTCGCTACTCAGATGCCACCACGTGGGCGCCGTCGATCTCGAACCATACGCAGCACTAGCCGCTCGCCGAGAGGGCCCAACTGATCCGACTTGGGGGACCGGCCGGAGCCTCACATCAATCGTCTGCATCCGTGAACCCCGGGGGAGGCGCATCGACGAAATCCAATCGTCGGTCGAGCAAGGCGATCGCGAACACGCGATGGACGGGCTCGGACCCGCGCACGACGAAAAGCCTTCTCTGCGCCTGTCGGGCCCGGAGATCCGCCTCGACCACCAGCCTGATCCCGGAGGAGTCCATGAAGTCGAGGCCCCGCAGGTCGAGAACCAACACTGGGGGTTCCTTGGCCTCGAGCGTCGCCAGAGCCTTCTCGACCAGCTCCGCCTCCGAGACGTCGAGCTCGCCGAAGAGGGCCAGGAGCGCGCCGCCCTCGGCCTCCCGAACTTCGATCCGAAGCTGCGTCACGCTTCGCCCCGCAGGTCCCGGGTCTGGACCCTGGCCACGAGGAGGGCGACGTCGTCGCGCGGGGCCTCAGGAGTGAAGGCGGTGAGGGCTCGTTCGACGGCCTCTGCGATCCCCCTGGCATCCTTCCCTCGAGACGATCTGACCACCGACTCGAGGCGTTCGCGGCCGAAGATCTCTCCGTCGCCGCGACGTTCCTCGAGGATCCCGTCGGTGAACAGAACCAGGGTGTCCCCCTCGCGCAGATCGACGGCACAGTCGGTCAACTCGGGGTCCTCGAAGATCCCGAGGAGGGACCCGGGGTTTCCAACCGTCTCCACCAGACCGTCTCTTCGGAGGACAAGGGGAAGTGGGTGCCCGGCCACGCACACTGTCAACCGGGCGCCGCCCTCGTAGGGCCTCAGCCTGACGTAGCACACCGTGCAGAACATGTGGTCGGTGCGCTGTTGGATGACCGCCTGGTTCAGATGCCCCAGGACGCCGCTCGGCTTTCGCTCCTGAAGGGCGACCGCCCGCAGCGTGTGACGGGCCAGGCTGGTGACGATGGCGGCGTCCACCCCCTTTCCGCAGACGTCACCGATGGCGAGGGCCCAGGAGCCGTCTCCGGTGTCGAACACGTCGTAGAAGTCCCCTCCGACCTGGTTGTCTTCACCGCCCCATCGATATCGCCCTTCGAGCTCCATCCCCGGGATCTCGGGCAATGCGGGAGGCAGGAGGCTCTCCTGGAGGCGGGTGGCCAGGTCACGGACCTGCTGGAGGAGCCTGGCGTTGTCCACCGCGAGCGCCGCCCGGCGGGCGATCTCCTGGGCGAACACGAGATCGCCGTGGTCGTACCGCCGGCCCGATTCCGCCGAGACCAGGGTGATCGTGCCCAGGGTGCGACCGCGGGCGACCATCGGGACGATCATCGCCGAGCGAAGTCCGAGGCCGAGGACGATCTCGAGGAATTCGGGGTCGGGTGCGGACTCCACGAGCAGAGCCTGCGGGATCTCGGCCACCATCTCGGGCTGCCCCGTCCGGAGGACGTTCGGCACGCCGGTCGGGGCCGATGGATCGGGGGGGTAGCGCCGCCTGAGCTCCCGGGCCAGCTTCGCCTTCTGCTGGTCGACGTGAGCCACCGCAACCTGACGGATGGTACCGTCCGGCTCCAGGACGTCGATCGAACACCAGTCGGCGACCTGCGGTACGACCAGCCCTGCCACGCCCTCCAGGGACTGCTCGTATCCCTCGATCGAGGCCGCTAAGAGAGGGCCGGCCTCCGCCAGGAACTGCTGGCTGTGCTCGACCCGCTTCCGCTCTGTGACGTCTGCCGATACCCCGGTCATGGCCACGACGGTCCCAGCCGCATCCTTTATGCAGAGGCCTCTGCCCTCGACCCAATGGACCGAGCCATCCGGCCAGATCACCCGGTGCTCGACCATGAAGTCCGAGCCGGACTCCCGGGCCTGCTCCACAGTCGAGAGGATGCGGTCCCGATCCTCAGGGTGGAGCTGGCTCCTGTATTCCTCGAAGGTTCCGCCAAAGGTGCCCGGGGCCAGCCCATAGATCGCCTCGAGGGTCTCGTCCCACGTGACTGCGCCCTTGGCGATGTCGTAGTGCCACGTGCCGAGTCCGCCCGCTTCCAGGGCGAGCCGCAGTCGTTCCCGGCTCTCCCGGAGGCGGTCCTCCGCCGCCCGCCGGGGGGTGATGTCTCTCACGTAGCCTGTGAACATCGGCAGACCGGGAAGATCGACCCGGGTGACGGTGAGCTCGATGGGGAACTCCGAGCCATCGGCCTTCATGCCGGTGAACTCGAACCGCTTCCCCAGGAGCGGCCCCTCTCCTGTTGCAAGGAAACGGGTCAGCCCGGCCCGGTGCCGCTCACGGAGCCCCGGAGGAATGATCAGCTCGGCCATCTCTTTGCCGATGACCTCATCCCGCTGATAACCGAAGGCCTGCTCTGCAGCCGGATTGAACTCGAGGACGTTGCCTTCGTGATCGATGGTGATGATGCAGTCGAGGGCGCCCCCGACGATGGCCGACTTCCTGGCCTCACTCTCCCTGAGGTGCTGTTCGGCCTCCTTGCGCTCCATGAACTGGCCGATCTGGCTTCCGATAACAGAGAGCGCCAGAAGCAGATCTTGGTCCGGTTCCTGGATCTCTCTGCTGAAGAACTCGAGGACGCCGAGCACGTCGTCTCCCAGTAGGATCGGGAAACCGCACGCCCCGTGGATCCCCTCACGGCTCGCGGACGGTGCCCGGGGGAAATTGTCGTCTTTCGCTACGTCGGGGATCCAGACGGCTCGGCCGGCCGACCACACGCGGCCGGGAAGCCCGACCCCCGAGGGGGAGAGCCAGTCTCGGGTGGCTCGTTCGAATTCGGGGACCGTCACTCCAGGGGCGCGCCATATGTCGATGCACCGGAGGACCCCCGCTTCGTGGTCGAGCCGCCACATCGCCCCGACCTGCCACCCGAGGCTCTCGCAGACTCCCTGGAGGACCAACGGGGCCGCGTCGGTGATCGAAGAGGCCTCAGCCAGGGCCCTGGTGACCGAGGTTCGCGCTGCAAGGAGCCGATCGCGGCGGGTGCGCTCCGTGATGTCCACGGCCACTCCGACGATCCCCAGGATGCTTTCGTCGGGTCCCCGGATGGGGGAGAGGGTCGCGTGCGTGAGGACGCGCCGGCCCTCCTTGCCCTGGATGAGGATGTCGCCCTCCCAGGCCTGGCCCGACAACACGGTGGCCTGGATGTCGTTCGCTTCAGGCCCGTCGTTCGAGGAGATGAACAGCTCCTGGATCCCCCGGCCTCGGGCCTCGTCGCGAGTCCAGCCGAACATGGTCTCAGCAGCCCGATTCCAATGGGTGATCGCCCCCGTGAGGTCGGTGGCGGCAACCGCCGCATGCACCTGATCGAGGAGATAGGCGTCGATTCCGGGCGAGGGAAGCATGGCCGGACTCTCCAGGGTTGTCGAAGTACGGGACGGCTACTCGACCGGCCGGTGGCCCGCACTCACGGCGCTGACCTCCGAACGACCACGTGGGCGCTACCTACCCTGTATCAGGTACGGATTGTATAGGCCAGCCGATCAAGCGCTCTCGCGATCCGCGGTCAGGCTCGCCCGCGTTTGTGATAAATCGCTGCAATGGCATCGTTCGATCACGACGCAGGGGAACTGCCCGTAATCCCGTTCCCTACGCACGGTTGGTCCATCTCAGAACGGCTTCCAGTGGCTGAAAGTTGAGGATACGGTCCCGGGGGATCCCGGCGCGGATCGCCATTGCCACGCCGAACTCCACGTAGCTCAGCTCTCGCAAAGAGTGGGCGTCGGTCCCGATCGAGATCTGGGCCCCGGCGTCGCGGGCAACTTCGAGAAGCTCTGGGCTGAGATCCTGGCGGCTGGGGTGCGCATCGATCTCGAGGGCCTTTCCTTCTTCCGCCGCCGCCCGGAACACCCGCGGCCAGTCCGCGGACAGGCCCAGCCGACGGTTGAACACGCGTCCTCTTGGGTGGGCCAGGACGTGAAAGGTCGGATTCCGCAAGGCCTTCAGGTAGCGATCGGTCTGGTCCTCGGTGAGGCGAAGCTTCGAGTGGAAGGCGGCCAGGACCAGGTCCAGCCGCGCAAGAGCTCCGGGCTCCATGTCCTGGATGCCATCGGGGGAGAGGTTCATCTCGATCGACCGAAGGACGCGGAGGCGCGAGCTCCTGGTGCCGAGTTCCTCGTTCACCCGAGCGATCTCCCGTCCCTGCTCGGCGAGCTGTTCCTCGTCCATCCCTCGAGCGATCTTCAATCCCTTCGAGTGGTCGGTGATGGCGAGGAACTCGTAGCCCCATAGGGCCTCTGCCTCCGCAACGACCTCTCGGACGGGAGCCTTCCCGTCGCTCCACGTGGTGTGCATCTGAAGATCCGCGCGGAGATCGCGCACCCAGTCGGGATGACGCTCGATGGTCTCGCGTACCTCCGACATCGTCAGGAAGCCTCTGCGGAGCTCGGGCGGTGCCGGCGGCTCGAGGTCCTCGTCCGCGAGCCAGCCCGTGATGATTCCAGCCAGCCACGGACCGACCGAAGGGAGCTCGGTCAGCGGCCGGCCTTCTTCCAGTAACGATGCGGCCTCGACCGGCCAGAAGAACGCCTCTCGGGAGGCTCTGCCGAGCGCCCGCTCGCGATTGGTGCCGGGGATCGCGTCCGCCACAGCCCGGGCCAGCAGTTCCGAGATCTCGGCGTTGGTCAGCATCCGTGGGACTCGGCCTGACCCGAAAAGTTGTGCGGGGAGAGGTCGAAGCTCAAAGGGCGGGGGCGGTGGCCTACGCCGAGGCGTCCTGGCAGCGCCGGCACAGACCGGAGATGGCGAAGTGCGTCAGGTCCGGCGCGAACCCGTGGTGACGGGCGACGAGGTCTCGGAGGCGCTTCGCCTCGGCCAGGGACAGCGAGTCCTCGATACCGCAGCTGGAGCACGTCAGATGGACGTGCTGGCTCTCGGATCGCCGGTGGTATTCGGCGCCCGATTCCAGATGGGTATGGGAGAGGACCCCGACCTCCTCCAGAAGATCGAGGGTCCGGTACACAGTCGACGGATCGACGCCGGGGACCCGAGCCCTGACCTGGTGGGCGATCGCGGTCGGGCTGATGTGCCCGTTCGCCGCCATGACTTCGGTCACGATGGCGCGGCGTTGCGGCGTCATCCGGAGCCCTCGGGACCTCAGCAGCTCGAGCACGGAATCGGGAGTGGCGGGACTCATGTAGAGAGTGTAGGGGTTTCTGCCACTCCATGCACGTGCAAGTGGCAGGACGATCCCGCACGGGATTGTTGCAATATACTGTATGTGCAGCAGGCTGGAGGAAGGCACGCACTCACAGTGAAAAGGATGCTCATCTCGATCGTCGCCCTGGTCCTGGTGGGCGCAGCGTGCTCCTCGGGAGCCTCTCGCGGCGGCTCGGACACCCTGGTGCAGGTGGCCACGACTGTGTCCCCCATCACGAACCTCATCCAGAACGTCGGTGGGGACCGCATCCAGGTGACCGGCATCATCCCGGAGGGAACCAACAGCCACACCTTCGAGCCGGCGCCATCAGACGCCAGGGTCCTGGCCGAGGCCGACATCGTCTTCGTGAACGGCCTGCATCTCGAGGAGCCGACCAGGGAGCTCGCCGAGGCGAACGTGCGTCGGGGTGTGCCCATCATTCAGCTCGGGGAGCGCACCATCACCCCGGACCAGTACGTCTACGACGTCAGCTTCCCCCGGGAGAACGGCGATCCCAATCCGCACCTCTGGACGAATCCCCTGTACGCGAAGCGGTACGCCGAGATCATCAGGGACGAGCTGTCCAAGATCGACCCGAAGGATGCTCCCTATTTCGAGAGCAATTACATGAAGCTGGCGGCCCGGATCGACCTGCTCGACCGGCTGACTCGAGAGGTCACTCAGACGGTGCCGCCGGCCAACCGGAAGCTGCTCACCTACCACGATTCCTTCCCCTATTTCGCGCGGGAGTACGGTTGGACGATCATCGGTGCCATCCAGCCATCGGACTTCTCCGATCCGACGCCCGCGGAGGTTGCGAAGCTGATCGACCAGATCAGGGCTGAACAAGTGCCGGCCATCTTCGGCTCCGAGGTCTTCCCCAGCCCAGTCCTTCAGCAGATCGCCTCGGAGACCGGTGCCAAGTACATCGACAAGCTCCGGGACGACGATCTGCCGGGAGAGAACGGGTATCCGGACCACAGCTACTTCGGCCTGATGGTCTTCGATTTCCGGACGTTCATGGGCGCTCTCGGGGGCGACATCCATCCCTTCGACGGCTTCGACACCGAGAACATCGCCGGCGGAGCCACGGCCCACTACCGATACTGATGGCGACGGACGCAGGCTGATGCGCCGACTGAGGAAGCCGAGCTCACCGCCGACCGAGATCGTGCGGTTGGACAAGGTCACGTGCCGCTACGGGAAGGAACCCGTGCTGGTCAACGTGGACCTCGCGATCGGGGAGGGCGAGTTCCTGGGCGTGGTCGGCCCGAGCGGATCGGGCAAGACCACCCTCCTGCGGGCCATCGCCGGGGCGGTCGAACCGATCGCCGGGCGGATCACCCGAGACGTCCGCATGCCGATCGGGTACGTGCCACAGGTCGAGACGGTGAACTGGTACTTCCCAATCACCGTCCGGGAAGCGGTGCTCATGGCCAGGATCACGGACCGGGTGGTTCCGTGGCCCTCCCGAGAGGACCTGGCCGCGGCCGGCGAGGTCCTGGCGCGTTTGGGGATGGAGGGGCTCGAACGCCGTCACATCCGGGAGTTGTCGGGTGGACAGCAACAACGGGTGTTCATGGCGCGAGCCCTCCTTCGGCGCCCCCGGCTCCTATTGCTGGACGAGCCAACGAGCGGCGTCGATGTTCGGACGCGACACGACATCATGCACCTGCTCCACGAGCTCCATCACGACGGACTGGCCATCGTGGTCACCACCCATGACCTGAACGGGATCGCCGCCCACCTCCCCAGCCTGGTGTGCATCAACAAGGAGGTCACAGCCGTGGGCTCGCCGCAGGAGGTCATCACCCCGGAGGTGCTGGAGCGGACGTACGGAGCTCCTCTGGAGGTACTGTCCCACGGCGGGATGCCGGTAGTCGTCGAGCACTACGAGGAGCCGGCAGAGATGGGATCTCGCGTGGTTCCGTTGCGGGAGGGACATCATGAGCACCCTGCTTGAGCCGTTCCAGTACGCCTTCTTCCGCCATGGGCTCGCCGTGGCCACGTTGGCGGGGGCACTGTGCGGTCTCATCGGCGTGTATGTGGTCCTACGAGGCATGAGCTACATCGGCCACGGGCTGTCCCACGCCATCTTCGGCGGTGCCGTGGCGAGCTACGTCACCAGCATCAACTTCTATCTGGGGGCCGGCGTCTGGGGGCTGGTGTCGGCGCTCCTGATCAACAAGGTGGCCCGCCGGCGGACCATCGGTGCGGATGCGGCCATCGGCGTGGTGACGACGGCAAGCTTCGCCGTGGGACTGGCCTTGATCTCTCGGTACGGTGGTTTCACCCGGAACTTCGAGGCCGCTCTGTTCGGGAACGTGCTCGGGGTGACCCTCGCCGACGTCTGGGTCGTCGCAGGAGTGACGGCGTTCGCCGCGGCGGTCGTGTTCTTCCGTTACCGGCAGCTTCTGTTCGCGACGTTCGATCCCGAGGTCGCTGAGGTCTCAGGCGTGCGAACGGCTCACGCGGACACCCTGCTGGCCGTGACCCTTGCGGCCACAATCACCGCGACCATGAACGTGCTCGGCGTGACCCTGATCGCTGCCGTGCTCGTCATCCCGGCTGTGATCGCCCGACTGCTCACGGACAGCTTTCCTCGAATGTTGTGGATCTCTGTCGTGGTGGGGACCCTATGCGGGTTCTTCGGCGTGTACGTGTCCTACTACCTGAACATCTCATCGGGTGCTTCCGTCGTGCTGGTCGGGGCGGCGGTATTCGTCCTCGCCTTCGTGGCATCGGGCATCCGCCACCGCCAGCTTCCTCCTGAAGCGGCTCCCTCCCCCTTCTGATCTGAGGGGTTGGAGCCCCAGCCGACGGGGTGTGTAGCGTAGGCGGGTGACCGAACGGATCCTCACGCAGCGCGAGCTGAACCGCGCGACGCTCGCGCGTCAGCTCCTGCTCGAACGAAAGCGGCTCTCGGCGAAGGCGGTGATCGAGCGCCTGGTCGGGATGCAGGCGCAGTCGCCTCAGGCACCGTACATCGGCATCTGGACGCGCACGACGAGTTTCCGGCGGGAGACGCTCGAGCGCGAGCTCAAGAGCGCCGCCATCGTCAAGGCGACCTTGATCCGCCAGACCCTCCACATCGTCACGCGGCGCGACTACACCCTGATGCGGGCGGCGCTGAGCGAAACGAACCACTACGACAAGATGCCGATCGCCCAGCGGCTCGCCCCAGCGGTGCGCGAGCTTGCCGCGAACGGCCCCGTGACGATGGCCGAAGCGATGGCGTACCTGGAGCGTGAGCATGGGCTGGGGGGCGCGAATGCGCGACGCGCCTGGCGCGGGGCGCGGGTGCGGGCGCACGTCGTGCACCACCCCGAGTCGTCGCTGTGGCGCGCGGGTGGCGAGAGCCGGTTCGTCGCAATCGAGGAGCCCGAGGCTCTCGACCCTACCGAGGCGCGGGCGGAGATGCTTCGTCGATACCTGGCCGCGTTCGGGCCGGCGTCTCGTCACGACATGATGGCCTGGGCCATGATGCATGCGCCGGAGACGTTGCGCGCCCTACAGCGGCTCGAGCCGCTGCTGCTTCGGTTCCGCGATGAGGCCGGCCGGGAACTCCTCGACGTCCCCCGCGCGCCGATTCCGGACCCCGAGACGCCGGCACCGGTTCGCTTCCTACCAAAGTGGGACAACGTCCTGCTCGCGTGGGTGGACAGGACCCGCGTGCTGCCGGAGCAGTACCGGAAGAAGGTCATCGGCATGACCGGGGACGTCGCTCAGACCTTCCTCGTCGACGGGTTCGTCGCGGGCACCTGGCGCGTCGAGGCCGGGCGGGTCGCGGCCGAGCCGTTCTCGCCGTTGCCGCGCTCGGTTCGAGCAGAACTCCGGGATGAGTCCGAACGCCTGGAATCGTTCCTCGCCGACTGACCGCCCTGGTGCGTGCCCTCGGCAGGATTCGAACCTGCGCACCCGGCTCCGGAGGCCGGCGCTCTATCCCCTGAGCTACGAGGGCCGTGACGCCCTCACCAGACGCACCGGCATCTTAGCAACGGAAGGTCGTCCGCCTCGCCGCGGCTAATATCGGCACGATCGACGAGATGATCCAGGACACCCTGATCCGTCTCCTCTCCGACGCCGCGGCCGCCGCGGCGCCTGACCTCGGCCTCGACCCGGCCGGGCTCCCTGCCCCGGAGCTGCTCAAGCCGCGGTTGAAGGAGCACGGGGACTGGTCCACGAACATCGCCCTGGTCCTGGCCCCTCAGCTGGGGAGACCGCCCAGGTCCGTCGCCGAGGCCGTGGCCGCCCGCATCCCGACGAATGGTCTGGTCGAGCGGGTCGAGGTGGCGGGGCCCGGCTTCATCAACCTCTATCTGGGAGATCGATGGCTCCACGACCTGCTCGGTGAGATCGTGGAACGCGGGGATCACTTCGGGCGCCAGGAGCGCAACGGGAAGCGGGTCCAGGTGGAGTTCGTGTCGGCCAACCCCACCGGGCCGCTCCACGTGGGTACCGCCCGCAACGCCGCTCTGGGCGACGCGATCGCCAACGTGCTGGATGCCGCGGGCTACGACGTGGAGCGTGAGTACTACTGGAATGACACCGGGACCCAGATGGAGCTCCTGGGCGCATCGGTGGAGGCGCGGTACCTGGAGCTGTTCGGGGTCGAGTCCGAGGTCCCGGAGGGTGGCTATCAGGGTGCTTATCTGCACGCTCTGGCCGAAGAGCTCAAGCGCGACTTCGGCGACCGCCTGCTGAAAGAGGACCCCGCGAAGCGCCGGGAGATCCTGTCCGAGGAGGCTCGCCGTCGCATGTTCGACGCCATCATGCAGACCCTCGCCAGGTTCGGGGTTCGCTTCGACACGTTCAGGACCGAAGCCGAGTTGGTCGAGAGCGGCCAGGTGGCCGACGCGGTGGAGCGGCTTCGGGAGGCCCGGTACGCGTACGACGCCGACGGGGCCGTGTGGTTCAGATCGACCGAGCTTGGTGACGACAAGGACCGCGTCCTGATCCGCCGAACGGGCGAGCCGACGTACTTCGCCAAGGATTGCGCCTACCTGATCGACAAGGCGAGCAGGGGGTTCGACCGCATGGTGTACGTGTGGGGAGCCGATCACCATGGGGACGTCAAGCGCGTCCTTGGCGCCGCCCAGGTCCTGGGGATCGACCCCTCCCGGGTGCAGATCGTCCTCTACCAGCTCGTCTCTCTGTACCGGGGAGGAGAGCCCGTTCGGATGAGCAAGCGAACCGGCGACATCATCACCCTCGACGAGCTCATGGACGAGGTCGGCCCGGACGCCGCGAGGTACACGCTTCTCTCCCGGTCCCACGACTCGGCCCTCGACTTCGACATCGAGCTCGTCAAGCGGCAGTCGATGGACAACCCCGTCTACTACGTCCAATACGCGCACGCCCGCGTGGCCAGCCTCCTCAGGGTGGCCAGCGAACAAGGCGTGTCCCTCCGGTCGTGGAAGGACCTGGAGCCGGGCCTCCTGAAGCGCGAATCGGAGCTGGATCTCCTCCGCAAGTTGGGTGAGCTTCCGGAGGTGGTGGCGACGGCTGCGGAGGCCCTTATCCCACACCGTCTCACCCGGTACGCAGAGGAGGCGGCGGCCGCGTTCCATCGTTTCTACACGGAGTGCCGGGTCATCACGGATGACGAGCCGCTTACGCAGGCTCGTCTATGGCTCTCCACGGCGACCAAACATGTGATCGCAACTGCCCTCCGTCTGATCGGCGTGACGGCGCCGGAGTCCATGGATCGGATCGGTGGAGACTCTCCCTGACAGCGGAGGGCTGTGGGCCTTCGGTGGAAGGGCCGACTTCGTCGTGCGAGCGGCCCGGCCGAAAGACGCGCGCTCGTTCCTGGAGATGTGGCGCACGGTCGTGGACGAGAAGCGATACGTGCGCAGCGAAACCGTGCGCCGTTCGGTCGGATACTACCGGCGGCGCTATTTCCGCCGGTCGTGGACGGACGAACAGGCGTCCATCGTCGCCGTGCACGGCGACCAGGTGATCGGCCACCTCAACGCGGCCCGAGAGGAGGGCCCCATGACCCGCCATGTGGCGACCCTGGGGATGGCGGTGGCGCCGGAGTGGCGCGGCAGAGGAGTGGGCTCGGCGTTGATGCACGAGGTCATCCGGTGGGCCAAGGAGGTGGGGGTGGAGAAGCTGGCCCTGTCCGTCTATCCCCACAACGAGGCCGCGATGGCCCTGTACCGGAAGTTCGGGTTCAAGGAAGAGGGGCGCCTGACGGGCCACTCCAAGAAATCCATCGGATACCTCGATGAGATCGTGATGGGACTGTGGGTCAATTCCCGGGAGCCGCATGAATCAGAGTGATGGCCTCCGGGCTTCGACCCGGTCGACGCGCGGGTCGGGGACCGAAAAGGGCGACCTGCTCATTCCCCGAGCAGGGTTGCCGAAGCCTCTCTAGTGACCAATGTCATTGTGTGAGACAGATGCGCCAACTAGACTCCCCGAGCGACTCTCTGTCTTCCTCTTGTTGCCCGCCGCCCCGACGGCCCGGCACGGATGAGGCCGAGCATGGAACTGCGACGAACCGACGCCCCCACCCCCCCACCCCCTGAGCCGCACGCGCCTCCCGAGGGCATCCCGCCTCTTGCGGCGGACTTCGCCAGCAAGGTCCTGGCGATCAAGGAAGGGGAGACCTTCCTCTATTCCGACATAGCGGGGAACCTTGACGACCGTCGCGAGTACGGTCACGGGTTCTACCACCGCGACACCCGCTTCCTCTCGCACTTTCGGATGCAGGTCTCTGGCCGTGATCCGGTGCTCCTGTCTTCCTCTTCGGAGCGGGCGTACATGGCCTACGTGGACCTGACCAACCCCGAGCTGTACGTCAACGGCGACGCGGCCGTGCCGCAGCAGACCCTGAACATCCGGCGGGTCCGGGCCATCCACGGCCGGCTGTTCGAGCGCATCCGAGTGAAGAACTACAACCCGTATCCCGTGCAGGCGACCATGTCGTTCTCGTTCGCGGCCGACTTCTCCGACCTGTTCGAGGTGCGTGGTTTCCGCGTCGACGAGCATGGCCATCCCGAACCGCCGCAGGTCCGGGGCTCGCGGGCGGAGTTCAACCACCGGGGTACCGACGACGTCGCTCGAAAGACCCTGATCGGGTTCGAGCCTGCCCCCGACCGGCTGGACGTCGTCGGGGATCGGGTCATGGCTGAGTTCGCCCTCGAGCTCGCTCCTCACCAGACCAGGCTGATCTCCATGACCGTGGACCCTGTCATCGGAGAGGTGAAGCCTCTGGGGATCGAGTTCGATTCGGCCATGCATCACCTGCGTCGCTCGTACGAGGACTGGGAGCGGGAGTGCACCCAGATCACGACCGACAACGAGGTGTTCAACAGCCTGCTCGTCCGCGGCCTGCGGGACCTGCGAGCCCTGTACACGAGCACCGATCAGGGAGGGATCATCGCCGCGGGCATCCCCTGGTACGTGGCCGTGTTCGGCCGCGATGCCTTGATCAGCTCGCACCAGCTGCTGACCGTGAACCCCAAGCCGGCCCGGGACGCGCTGCGGCTGCTGGCGCGGTATCAGGGGACGAAGGACGATCCCTGGCGCGACGAAGAGCCAGGGAAGATCCTGCACGAGATCCGCCGGGGCGAGCTTGCGAGCGCCGGCGCCATCCCTCATAACCCGTACTTCGGGTCGGTGGACTCGACACCCCTGTTCGTCTTCCTCTACGCCCAGTGTTTCCGGTGGACGGGGGACCTCGAGTTCGCCCTCGAGCTGCTGCCCAACGTCCGGGCCGCCCTGGACTGGATCGACGACTACGGTGACCAGGACGGGGACGGGTTCGTCGAGTATCGGACCCGATCCCCTCGGGGAGTGCCCAACCACGGGTGGAAGGACTCCTTCGACTCGGTGGTTCACGCCGACGGACACCTGGCTCCTCCTCCCATCGCCCTGGTCGAGGTGCAGGGGTACGTGTACATGGCCAAGCAGCGTGTGGCCGACGTGTTCGACGCCCTGGGCGACTACCGGTCGGCGGTCCGTCTCCGGGAGGAGGCTGCCGAGCTCAAAGCCCGGTTCAACGAGGCCTTCTGGATGGAGGACGAGGACTACTTCGCCATGGCCCTTGACGGGGACAAGCAACAGGTCCGCACGGTCGTCTCCAACCCGGGTCAATGCCTGTATGCCGACATCGTCGACCCCGACAAGGCGGCGAAGGTCGCCCGCCGGCTGCTTCAACCCGACCTGTTCAGCGGGTGGGGCATCCGGACCATGACGAAGGGCGCGCTCGCCTACAACCCCATGAGCTACCACAACGGATCCGTCTGGCCCCATGACAACGCGCTCATCGCCGCCGGGCTCAAGCGCTACGGGCACGTGAAAGCGACCAATCGAGTGGTCACCGCCATGTTCGACGCCTCCGTCCACGCCGACTACATGCGGCTGCCCGAGCTCTTCTGCGGTTTCACCCGGCGGACCCCGAATCAGCCTGTGGGGTACCCGGTGGCCTGCTCGCCACAGGCCTGGGCCGCCGGAGCCCCTCTGCTCATGCTCCAGGCCATCCTGGGGGTCTCGGCCCGGGCCCACGAGAACATGCTCACGGTCAACAAGCCGCACCTCCCCCCGTGGCTGAACGTGGTCGAGCTCCGCAACCTGAGGGTGGGCAGCAGCACGATCTCCCTGGTGTTTCGTCGGGAGGGTGAGATCACGGGGTTCTCCCTGCTGGATCGCAAGGGGGACGTCCGGGTCCTGATGGAGGAGTAGCTAGGCGAATTCGGCCTTTCGACAGCCAAATAAGGCCGAAAGTCCCTAATCCCGCGGCCTCCGAATGTCGATATGCGCTCAAAAGGAGGCCTATGCGAGAGCATGTGCGCATCCTCCGGATCGCTCGGGGGATGCGGAGAGAGAGTGGGTTCACCATCCTCGAGACCATCGTGGCGCTCGGGGTCATCCTCGCTGCCATGCTGACTCTCGCGTACACGGCGAACGTGGGCTTTTCCAACGCCGCCTACGCGAGGCAGCGGCAGACGGCCTCCGGACTGGCCAACCAGACCATCGAGCAGATTCGCGCGCTCCCCTTCGACACGTTGAAGCAGGGGCTGAGCAACTTCGACAATCTCGGCAGCGACCCCTGGATCACCATTGTCGGGTCCGACTATTACTTCACTGGCGTGACCCCGAACGAGAAGATCGCCAGGGGAGACATCCCATTGGCTCCTCCCGTCGTGCCACTCGTTCCCCACGTCCAGCAGCAGAAGATCGGGACAGCCGCCATCTACACGACTAGGGCGTACGTGACGTACTTCAACAACATCCAAACGTCGAACACGTTTCGGGTCTCAGTGATCGTCACCTGGACCCAGGCCGCCGGCAAGGGGATCGCCAGGGTGAACGCTCAGAGCATCTTCTTCTCGGGCTCAGGGTGCCTGTCCACCTCCACACACCCGTTCGCCGCCCCGTGCCAGCCCTTCCTGTTCGCCTCGGGCTCCGGGGACGAGGGCGATATCTCGATCACCGGCAACGTCGACGACCTGGTCATCGACGGCGGCGACCTGCGGCTGGGGGGTGCCTCCTCGAACATGCAGATCGAGCAGATCTCGGCCATTCAGGGCACAACCGGGACCTCCGGAGTGAGCCTCGCCGTCAACGGCCAGCCGCGCACCGACGCTGGAAGCGGGACCATCACCTCCGGTGCGGACAACGATCCCGCCCCACCCAACGCCGACTTCAGCACGTCCTCCCTCCCCGGCCAGGGAGCCAACACCCTTTCAGCCAACGCCGGAAGTGGAAGCGTCTTCGCCGTCACCTCGAGCGCCGGCGACACGGGGTCCACGACGAGCACGTCCTCGGCGTCGGCCGCTCCTCCCCACCCCTGCAACGACTCGATGGGGAACCCGCAAACCGACATGCTCCCCTGCGGAGCCTCTCTGGCGAGGCAGAACGGGAGCGAGTTCGCGACCCTCGAGCTGTGGGGGGCAAGCAAGAAACTCGGCGCCGTCACGTTCGCATCGGTGGGAGCCTCTCCCTCCAACCAGTACGTGTTCACCAACAGGGCTGGAACTCCCGAGTTCACCTACTGCCCGGGAACCTCGGGCGAAGGCTGTGTCCACGCCGACGTGAAGAGGACTTGGGGCCCGGTGGCGTTGGGAGGGCTCCCCGACAATTTCGGCGGACCTTCGCTCCCACCCGGATGGAACGGGTACCTTCTGACGGGGTCGAACCTCGAAACGATGACATCGGCCGAAGCCGGCATCGGATCGGCTCCCCCCTCCGCGACCGTGTCCGGAGCTCTTTCCTATTACAACGGCCTCGGGTACACGCCTCTGCCGCTCATTGCGGGTCCATCCGTTCCTATCCCCATCCCGCCCGTGCACGCGGAGCAGATCGTCAACACGAAACTCCTCACCGTCGACATCACGGCAAACCTGAGCACTGGGGGAACCCAGCTCGCAGATCCGGCAGCCTGCGGATCGCCCTGCGCCCGTAACGACGCGTCCGCCGTCGCCGAATCGCCCATCGTCGGGCAGATCACGTACGTGTTCACGTACGACGGCTCGACGATCGCCACCCTGACCGTCAAGGTGAACCTTGGCACGACCCGGGCCAAGGGCACTTACAAGCCCGCCCCCAGCGGTGCATAAGCGGCTCAGCCTTCGCCGGCTTCGCTCCCAGGAGGGAATGACCCTCGTGGAACTCGCGGTGAGCATGTCGATGATGGTCGTGGTCTCGGTGATCTTCCTGACGGCCCTGGCCTCCGTGCAGCGAGGGGTTGAGCGACAGACGGACCGCACGACTTCCAACGACCAGATCAGGCTGGCCCTGCAGCAGCTCGACCATGAGATCCGATCGGGCAACCTGCTGTACGACCCCCAGAACGAGTCCGACCCCGATCCCACCCACGAGGTGGTGCCCAGCATGTCGCTTCGGATCTACACCCAGGCCAACGCGGACATCCGAAACCCGGGCAACCAGTGCGTCCAGTGGCGCATCACCAGTGCGGGTGAGCTCCAGTCGAGGCGGTGGGCCACCAACTGGCGCGACGACCCGGCCACCCTGGTCACGAGCTTCAGGGTGGTGGCCGAGAACGTGGTGAACCGGGATCCGAGCGTTAACGTGCCGGCCTTCACCCTCGACCCCGACCCCGCCAAGGGCGGCCGGACGATCGTGGTGAGCCTGTTTGTGAACGCGAACTCGAAGTCCGGCCAGAACGTCAACATCAAGCAATCGATCACCGGGCGCAACACCGAGTACGGCTATCCCAGCAACGTGTGCGCGGACATTCCGCCGTATTGAAAGGGAATCCAATGAAGGTATTTCGACGGGAAGAGGGATTCGCGATGGTCACGGCGATCCTGGTGTCGCTGGTGGTGCTGTCGCTGAGCCTCGTGGTGGTGAACCTCGCGATCCACAACTCGTCCCAGAGCGCGTTCGACCGGGACCGGGTGATGGCCATCAATGCGGCCGAAGCCGGGATCGACAACTATCTGTCGCTGCTCTCGAAGAATCCGAATCCCCCGTGCACGTCCAGCCTGGACGTCGGGGCCACGCCGGTCGAGCACTACGACGTGACCGTCCTGCTGTATGACACGTGGCCCCCGACGAACCCAGGCGTGTGCCCCTTGCCCACTGGTGGTCCCGCGGCAGGCGCACTGGTGACCGCCAAGGGCACTGCGCTGTCCGCAGCTCCTCCGGTCCAGCGAAGCATGGAGACGGCTGTGCAGCTGACGCCGATCTTCGGCGGGCTTAACCAGGCCATCTTCTCCGACGACGAGCTAGACATTCAGAATAAGCTCGAGGTGAACGGGAACATCGGTAACGACGGCGACGTGTACACGAACGGCGACTTCTCGTTGGGGAACAACACGATCATCTCGGGCTCGGCGTACGCGCAGGGGCACGCGGATATCTCTCAGGGCGTGGTAAAGGCGGACGTCTGGGCCAACGACTATGTCAGGCTAAGCGGCGGCATCTCGGTGCTGGGCAAGGTCACATCTTCGACGTCGTCCATCTCGCTGGATAACGCCCACGTTTACGGTGACGCCAAGGCCGGGACTACTATCTCCGTCGGGAACAACTCACAGATCGATGGGGCCCGGACGTCCAACTCGCCGTCCGGCCCCCCGCCCCAGATCCCCCTGCCCCAGGTCCCTTATGTCCCGGCAGAGTGGACCAAGGCGGGCTACACGATCGTCAACTACTCGAGCTGCGCCCTGGCCAAGACCTTCATCAACAGCGGGCCCGTGGGCAACTACGTCGTGCGGATCAGCCCCACGTGCGCCCTCTCCTGGGGCAACAACTCCACGGTGAACCTGAAGGGGAACATGGCCATCTTCACCGACGGGTCCTTCTCGCTGGTCAACCAGACCATCTGGAACGGGATCGGGAACAAGCACACGCTGTACATCATCCGCCCGTACCAGTCCGGCCTGCCGTGCACCCCCCCAACGCCATCTCCGTACGACATCAACGTGTCGAACAACACCTCGTTCAACAATCTGCAGGTGTTCGTGTACTCGCAGTGCTCGATCAACTTCGGGAATAACAACGCGAACGGGTTCGAAGGTCAGATCATCGGCGGCCACGTCAACATCACCAACCAGATGGTGGTGAACTTCAAGCCGATCACCGTGCCGGGATTCAACCGGATCGGATACCGGAGCGACATCTCCTACCTCCGAGAGATTCCGGCGAGCTGAGGAAACGGGCCGCGCCCATGAGGCGCACGCAAGTCCACGCGACCGGGCCACTCGGCCCGGTCGCGTGTTATCGGGCGCAGCCGTTCGTTGAGACCGGGGCGGTCCTCGTCCGGGCTCTGTCGAGCCTGGGGATGACCTCGGCGGAGGTCAGCGCGTACCCCACGTCGCCCTCCGTCGTCGACGCGGCGAAGACGACCCCCGCAACGATCCCGCCTCGCAGCACGAAGGGGCCGCCCGAGTTCCCCGGACGAACGTCGGCCTGCAGCTCGTACACGTTGCGCTCGACGACGACGTTCCCATAGATGTCACGGCCCACGGCATGCAGCTCGCGCCGGATGGCCGCCGGTTCGGGATCGAGGGGGCCGCCTCCCGGGTAGCCGAGCACGGCCCCGGGAGCCCCCCGGTCGGCCTCCTCGCGCCCCATCTCCAGCGGTGGGCCCGGCGTGTTCTCCACGTAGAGGATCGCCACGTCCAGGCGCGGATCGAACAGAACGGTCACCCCGGCCTGGGCTCCGCCGGTCGGATGGCGGACCTGCGGGGCACTGACCCCCGCCACCACGTGCGCGTTGGTGATGACGTAGTGGTCGGCGGCCACGAAGCCGCTCCCCTCCTGGACGGCTCCGCAGGCCTGGCCGACGACCTGGACGGTGCTCGGTCCCGCCGCGTTGACGATTCCCTTGATGTTCCTGGGCACGTCGACCGGGCTGCCCGGAGCAGGCGGGAGGTCGGCGAACACCTCCGGGAAGCCGAATCTGTTCAGAAACTGCCGGACCTCCGCCAGGAGGGAAGGAGGTCTAGGGAGGAACGAGTCGAGCCCCCGAATGATCGCTGAGCCCCGGATCTGGCGGGACACGCTGGGCACCGGTCCGCTGACGAGGCTGAACGCCACGAACCAGGTGGCCAGGAGCACGGCCACCAGCGCGACGAACGATCCGGCGACCGAGTCCGCCACCCCGAAGACGCTCTGCCTGGCCAGGGTCCAGAACTTGCTCCCGATGACCCAGCCGATGGCGTCACCGACCCCGGCGCAGGAGAACAGCACGACGATGGCGATGACCGCCTGTCCCAGTGGGCTCGACACGAGGCCCGCGACGGCGGGGGCGAGGAGCGCTCCTACGATGAGACCCGCGAGCAGCCCGGCATAGGCAGTGAGCTGGAGCGCCGCGCCACGGCGGAAACCGTTCACTCCGGCCAGAACCAGCATCGCCAGGATCACCAGGTCCAGCAGATTCACGAGGCGTTATGGTGCCAGACCCGGGACTTCGGAAGGGGACCGCCCGGTAGACTTCTCTCCGTGGTCACGATCGCCCACATCTCCGATCCACATGTCGGGTCGCCGTACTTCGTGCCGAATCTGATGAATCGGGTGATCGTCGAGCTGAACGAGCTGGGTCCCGACGTCGTCGTGTGCACGGGAGACCTGACAAACGAGGGCTACCGACAGGAGTACAAGAACTGGGTCGCCTACAAGGAACGGATCAAGTCGCCCATCGTGACCATCCCGGGCAACCATGACGCCCGCAACGTCGGATATCTCCACTTCGAGGAGCTGATCGGCCCCAGGCACTGGGTGCACGACGTGCGGGGGGTCCGGATCGTCGGTGTGGACTCGAGCGAACCCGATCTGAACGAGGGCCAGATCGGCCGAGAACGATATCCATGGATCAAGGAACAGTTCACCCTGGACACGGAGCTGAAGATCTTCGCCCTCCATCACCATCTGATCCCAGTCCCGGGGACCGGTCGAGAGCGGAGCACCGTGGCCGACGCCGGCGACCTGCTCGAAGTGCTGATCGAATGCGGGGTGAACATCGTGCTGTCCGGCCACAAGCACGTGCCGTACGTGTGGCGGTTGGAGACCTTCTACATCGTGAACGCCGGAACCTGCTCGTCCCTTCGCCTTCGGGGGTACACCAAGCCGTGCTACAACATCGTCGAGGTGGAGGGGGACGAGGTGAAGATCTTCCGGAAGTTCCCCTTCGGAGGGCAGACGGTGCTGGCGCACTTCTCCCTGTCGAGCGGGGCGCAGTATCACCGGCAGCTCGAGGCCCTCGTGCAGGATGCCCGCCCGAACGTGGCCCTGGCGTCCGAGTAGCCGGACGACCACAGCAGAGGGGACGGCCGCGGCTGAGCGTCGCGGCCCGAAGCGTCGGGGATCTGGATGAAGGTCATCGCTCTGGTCGACGGTGAGCACTACCCCCCGGTCACGCGGTGGGGACTCGACGTCGCGCGGTCGGCCGGGCATCAGGTCCTGCTTGCCCTCGTCGTCGGGGGGATCGAGAAGCTCGGTGCCGATCGCAGCCTGGAGCTGGGATCGGTCCCGGTGGTCCGCGGTGAGGCCTCGCCCAGGGATGCCCTCAGGGACGCGATCCGGGAGCATCGCCCGGAAGCCGTGCTCGACCTGTCCGACGAGCCCGTCCTCGGCTACGAGCTCCGTATGGAGCTGATCGGCTTGGCCCTGTCCATGGGCGTGTCCTACCTCGGTCCCGATTTCCGGTTCGATCCACCGATCGTCGAGGCGCCCCTGCGGGTGCCCACCCTCGGAGTCATCGGGGCAGGGAAGCGGGTGGCGAAGACGGCCATCGCCGGGCACGTCGCTCGTCTGGCGGTGGCTGCGGGCCTGCACCCCACGATCGTGGCCATGGGTCGGGGCGGGCCCCCCGATCCGACCAGGGCCGACCCGGCCACCCTGACCGTGGACGAGCTTCTGGCCCGGGCCGACCATGGGGAGCACGCGGCGTCCGACTATCTGGAAGACGCGGTCACCTCCGGAGTTCCCACGTTCGGGGCGCGCCGGTGCGGTGGGGGATTGGCCGGAAGGCCGTTCGTCACGAACGTGGCCCAGGCCGCACTCGAGGCCGCGGAATCCGGAGCCGGTCTCGTCATCCTGGAAGGAAGCGGCGCTTCCGTGCCGACGGTGCCGTGGGACGCGGGCGTCCTCGTGGCCCCGGCGGGGATCCCCCCTGAGCACCTGGGGGGCTACCTGGGGCCCCTCCGAATATTGCTTTCGGACCTTCTGGTCTTTATCATGGAGGGTGGCTCGTCCGCCGAGCCCGACAACCTTTCGTCTCTCTATCCCTTAGTTCGTCGGCTGCATGAAGGTATCCGGATAGCCATAGCGGAGCTTCATCCGGTGGCGCTAGCCGACGTGAGGGGCAAGGATGCGTTCTTCGCGACGACCGCACACCGAGCACTGGCGGGTCATCTCGCCGACCGCCTCGAGCGATCCTCTGGGTGCCGGGTGGTGAAGGTGTCCCCGCACCTGGCCGACCGGGCGGCTCTGGAGGCCGACCTCGCCGAGTCGCCGCCCTTCGACGTCCTGCTCACGGAGCTGAAGGCGGCGGCGATCGACGTGGCAGCTCGGCGCGCCGTGGAGCGCGGGGCCGAGGTCGTGTTCGTGGACAACCGCCCCCGGACGGCGGGAGGAGAGGGAGAGATCGATCAGCTCCTCACGGAGACGATCCAGCTAGCGGGGGAGCGGGGACGAGGGCGGACGTAGCACGGAGCCTTCATGACCGACAAGAAGATCATCGTCATCTCGGGACAGGATCCCGGCCTGCCATATTCGAAGGGTCTACGGGCCAGTGAGCTCATGGTCACGGGCCTGTCGGCCTATCGCGCCTATCAGGTCGCCGAGCAGGTCGAGGAACGACTGCTCGAACGGGACGTCGGCAGCGCGACCCTCGAAGAGGTGGACGAGCTGACCATCGACGTGCTCTCGGAGATCGCCGGTGAGCGCTATGCCACGAACTGGCTGCGGTGGAGAGAGATCAGCCTGCTCGACGCACCCCTCGTGATCATGATCGGGGGAGCGACCGGCGTGGGGAAGTCGACCATTGCCACCCAGCTCGCGGTGCGGCTGGGGATCGTACGGGTGGTGGCCACCGACGCGATCAGGGAGGTCATGCGCGCGCTGTTCACCAGCGAGCTGATGCCCACGTTGTACACGTCCTCGTTCGAGGCCGATTCGGCGCTCAGGGAACCCCCGCCGCGTCCCCTGGACCGGGTCATCGTTGGCTTTCGCGAGCAGACGGCCGCCGTAGCGGTGGGCATCCGGGCCCTGGTGGAGCGGGCGGCCGTCGAGGGGACCAGCATCATCATCGAGGGAGCCCACGTCGTCCCGGGATTCTTCGACCTGGAGGCGTACGAGGGAAGAGTTCTGGCGGTTCCGCTTGTTGTAAGTGTCGACGACGAGGAGCTGCACCGCAGCCACTTCGCCGCCCGGAGCACCGACCGTTCTTCGCGACCCCTCGAACGATACGTCCAGGGTTTCCCCAACATCCGAAGGGTGCAGAAATACATCAAGAGCCAGGCGCTCAGCCACAACGTGCCGGTCATCCCGAACTACAGCCTCGACCAGGCGCTGGCCGGGACGATCGACCTCGTGGTCGAGCGGACCACCGAGCACATGCGGAGCCGGCAGCAACGCGATGGGTCCAAGCGCCGGCACCCGTCCAAGGAAGCGACCCAACTGGAGGCAAGCAAGAGATGAAGCTTTTCCTTGACACCGCCAGCCTCGAGGAGATCCGGCAGATCAAGAAGTGGGGGGTGCTGGGAGGTTGCACCACCAACCCCACCCTGCTGGCTAGGGAGAAGGCCGACTGGGAGGTGCAGATGAAGGAGATCTGCGCCGAGGTGGACGGCCCCGTCTCGCTCGAGACGACGCACGAGCAGGCCGATGACATCTATGAGGAAGGCCTGAGGCTCGCCGCGGTCGCCCCGAACGCGGTGGTGAAGGTGGCCATGACCGCGGACGGCATCCAGGCCGGGAAGCGGTTGGTGGACGAGGGGATCCCGGTCAACGTGACACTGACCTTCTCGCCCGCCCAGGCCATCCTGGCGGGGGAGATCGGAGCCACGTACTGCTCCCCGTTCCTGGGCAGGCTGGACGACGTCGGGGCGGATGGGATGAACGTGCTTCGAGACATCTGCGAGATCTACGACGTCCAGGGCTATGACACACTGGTCCTGGCATCGTCGCTTCGCCATCCCATGCACGTCGTGGAAGCGGCCCGGCTCGGAGCCGACGTGGCCACGATGCCGTTCGACGTGTTCTCGAAGCTGGTGAAACACCCCCTGACGGATTCAGGGCTGGCCAAGTTCCTCTCGGATTGGAAGCAGCTCCAGAACGACCTCAAGGAAGGAGCATGAAGGTGGATTCGCGCACGATCGAGCGGGCGGACCTCGAAAGCAAGGTTCTCCCCGAACTCCAGCAGATCGCCGAGGGGCTTGGCGTCGAAGGTCATCAGCGCTTGCGCAAGAGTGACCTGATCGACGCCATCGTGGCGAAGGCATCCACCGACGGCCACGGGTCCACGGCGGTCCCGCCCACGGCCGAGGAAGCCGTCGCTGAGGGCACACCGGCCGCGACCGAGCCGGAGTCCGGTGAGGCGGGCGGTGACGGGTCCCGATCTCGAGGCCCCTCTACCAGGAGAACCGGGAGCTCGACCGCCGTTGCCGAACCGCCTTCCGGCCAGACGGTGACCGAGGAACGGCCCCCCGCCGGGGAGCGAAGGGACCGGCGTCCCTCTCGCGAGGAGCGGCGCCGGGAGCGCGAGCGCCGTCGAGAGCGGGAGCGGGAGGAGCGCGAGGAAGAGCTGGCCACCGCCCCGGTCCGAAGTGGCATTCTGGACGTCCTTCCGGAGGGCTACGGATTCCTTCGAACCAGCGGGTACCTGCCCGGAAACGAGGACATCTACGTCTCGCTCTCCCAGATCAGGCGGTTCGGCCTGCGCCGGGGCGACCAGATCACCGGCAAGGTCCGGCAACCGAGGGACAACGAGAAGTACCCCGCGCTCATCCAGATCGAGACCGTCGCCGGCGTCGACCCGGAGACGGCAAGACAGCGGCCGGACTTCGACAAGCTGACTCCGCTGTTCCCCGACGAGCGATACCGCCTCGAGCACGACCCCAAGTGGGTCACCGAGCGGATCATCGACCTGATCGCTCCCATCGGAAAGGGCCAGCGAGGGATGGTCGTGTCGCCGCCCAAGGCCGGGAAAACCACCGTGCTCAAGCAGATCGCCGGCGGGATCCTGGCGGCCGACCCCGACTCGCACGTGATCGTGTTGCTAGTCGACGAGCGGCCGGAAGAGGTCACCGACTGGCAGCGAACGGTGGCCGCGGCCGAGGTCGTGTACTCCACGTTCGACAAGCCGGCCGACCAGCACACCCAGGTCACCGAGCTGGTGCTCGAGAGGTCCAAGCGGCTGGTGGAGCAAGGGATGAACGTGGTGGTCCTGCTTGACTCGATCACCCGGCTCGCCCGTGCCTACAACCTGTCCGCGCCTGCCTCGGGAAGGATCCTGTCCGGCGGGGTTGACTCAACGGCGCTGTACCCGCCCAAGCGATTCTTCGGGGCCGCTCGGAACCTGGAGGAAGGCGGTTCGCTCACGATCATCGCGAGCGCGCTGGTGGAGACGGGATCCCGGATGGATGAAGTGATCTTCGAGGAGTTCAAGGGAACAGGGAACTGGGAGATCCGCCTGGATCGAAACCTCTCCGAGAAGCGCATCTTCCCGGCGCTGAACATCGAGGCCTCAGGCACCCGGAAGGAAGAGCGCCTGATGCCCACCGAGGAGCTCGCGCTGGTCTGGCGGCTCCGCCGCGTCCTGCACGCGCTCGAGCCCGCGGCCGCGCTGGAGCTGTTGGTCGACAAGATCCGGGCAACGAAGTCGAACGAACAGTTCCTGCGGGAGATCTCCAAGGCTCCGGGCGACTAAACGGAGATCCGACATGGCTGGGTGGGGCGACGATCCGGTGATGGCTGAGCTCCAACAGGCTCTGGCCGAAGGCTGGGAGCCCGTCAGGGTTACCGAGGAACGGGACAGCACGGGCACGGCGTTCGACGTCGTCACGGTGGACCGAGAGGGGGAGCAGAAGGAATTCCGCAGCGACCACCTCGCCTTCCACCGGTACGTCGAGGGCTTGATGGAAGACTTCGGCCTCACCTACTCCTAGTCACTCAAGAGCGACGCCGGGCTGTTGACTCCGCCTCAGTCGCCATCATTCGGTCCGCATGGGAATATGGGACGGTTGAAAGGAATGAGATGAAGCAGGGAATTCACCCCGAATATGTGACGGCGACGGTTCGCTGTTCGTGCGGCAACACGTTCACGACCCGATCGACCAAGCCGGAGATCCACGTGGAGATCTGCTCGGCCTGTCATCCCTTCTACACAGGAAAGCAGAAGCTCGTGGACACGGGCGGCCGAGTCGAGCGGTTCCAGCGTCGGTACGGCCAGCGGCCCGCTCCAGGCAGGTAACGCTCCGTCGTGCCCGCCCAGAACCACTACTACGGCGGTCAGGCGGTCCTGGAGGGGGTCATGATGCGCGGCCGCGATCATTGGGCCATCGCGGTGCGGCAACCCGACCAGACGCTGCATGTCGAGGCCCATGAGATCAACTCGATCGCCAAGCGACACCCCATCCTGGCCAAACCGGGGCTTCGAGGGGTGATAGCGCTCGGCCAGGCCCTGGCCATCGGCGTCAGAGCGCTGACGGTGTCGGCGAATCACGCGGTGGAGGAGGACCAGCGCCTAACCCGGGGCCAGATGGTCACGTCCATGGTCATGGCGTTCGCCCTGTTCACCCTGGTGTTCATCGTCGGTCCGTACCTGGGGCTCCGCCTGGTACGCGACGACGTTCCCTCGAGCGTGGTCAGGAACGTGCTGGAAGGGCTCTTCCGGGTGGCCCTTTTCCTGATCTACCTGGTCGCGATCGGTCAGATGAAGGAGATCCGCCGGGTCTTCCAGTATCACGGTGCCGAGCACAAGACCATCGCCGCGTACGAGCACGGAGACCCGCTCGAGCCCGGGGCAGTCGACAGGTATTCAACGCTCCACGTGCGGTGCGGCACCAACTTTCTCCTCATCGTCATGTTGCTGACCGTCCTGGTCTACACCGTGTTCGGCTCGCGCGGCCTGCTTGCCGGGATCGTGTTTCGCATCGTTGCCATCCCCGTGATCGCGGGGATCTCCTACGAGCTGCTCCGGGCCGGTGCCCGGTTCACGGGATCGAAGATCATGCGGGTATTGATGGCGCCTGGACTGTGGCTCCAGAAGATCACCACCCGGCCGCCCGACCGGGGCCAGATCGAGGTGGCGATCAGGGCATTCGAGGAAGTGCTGCGGCAGGAAGGCACGCTCTCCTCGGCCTGACGGACTGGTTTTCCTCCTCCACGTTCCTTGAACTCGAGCGGCGGAGAGCTACAGTCAGGTGCCGGACCTCCGCCACCCGCGAACAGGAGAGTCGACTGGTGGCCATTCCCGAACTCGAGCATCAAGCGGTGCGCCCCTCGTCCATCGCGGGGCGCGGGTTCTCTCTGGTCCGCAAGGGTTACGAGCCGGAGGAGGTCCACCGGTTCCTCCGGGAGGTCGCCGAGCTGGTCAGCCGGCTCCAAGGCGAGGTGGAGTGGCTTCGCGCTCGGAGCGAACACCTGGAACGGCGGAGCGTCGCCGCCCAGGAGTCGGCGTACGCGCGCCTGTCGCGCGACTTCATGGAAGTGGTGCGCCGAGCGGATGAAGCGGTTGGCCGGGTAAAACACCAGGCGGAAGCCAAGGCCCAGTCCGACCTCGTGATGGCCCGGCGGGACGCCCAACGGATCCTGAGTGAGGCCAAACTGGAGGCGGAGAGGATCCTCGCCGCTGCCCGGATCGAGGCGCACGGTATCGAATGGGAGTCCAAGGGGGCGCCGGTCAGACCGGTCCCGGGACCCGAGGCTCATTCGACCGGAACCGCCGGCTCGTCCGGCGTCGACCTTCCCACCTTGTCCATCGACATCGAGGCGTTGTGGGACCGGGAGGGCGAGCAGTATCCGCCCTCCGCTCGGAACGCCAACAGACATGCCCAGCACAAGGACGACCCGCACGAGCGCCGCGTACCGGAGGACCAAGAGGATCTCGACTTCTACCTCGACGTGTCCATCTTCGACCTGTTCGATAACCCCCAGGACTGAGCCCGGTCCTCCGAGGCCCGGGGTCACGTCGGCCGGATGGCGCCCTCTCCGGAAGCGATAATTGCTGCATGGCCCTGCGCGAACGGCTCGAGGACATCGAGGATCGGTACGAGGAGTTGACCCGGGAACTGTCCAGCCCTGAGGTCGCGGCCGATCCTGCCCGGCTCCGAGAGCTCGGCAAGCGCCACGCGGAGCTGCACGAGATCGTCACCACTCACCGCTCCCATCAACGCGCGCTCGACCAGGCTCAGGAAGCGCGCTCGCTCGCGAAGGAGGAGTCGGATCCCGAGATGGCGGAGTTCTTCCGCTCGGAGGCGGCCGAGGCGGAGGGGCGGGCGGCGAAGCTGGAGAGGGACCTGGAGCTCCTGCTCCTTCCCAAGGACCCCAACGACGAGAAGAACGTGGTGCTGGAGATCCGAGCAGGGGTGGGCGGCCAGGAGGCCGCGCTCTTCGCGGGGGAGCTCCTCGAGATGTATCGACGATACGCGGAGCGGCGGCGATGGAAGTCGGACGTGCTCTCATCGAGTCCGTCCGAGCTGGGCGGATTCAAGGAAGCCGTGCTCGAGATCCAGGGCCAGGGCGCGTACTCCAGACTCAAGCACGAGTCGGGAGGACATCGGGTCCAGCGGGTCCCCGTCACCGAGTCGGGCGGACGCATCCACACCTCGACGGCCACGGTCGCGGTCCTCCCCGAGGCCGAAGAGGTGGAGGTGCAGGTCAATCCCGACGACCTCGAGATCGACGTGTTCCGGTCATCCGGGCCGGGCGGCCAGAGCGTCAACACCACAGACTCGGCCGTCCGGGTCACCCACAAGCCGACCGGGATCGTGATCTCGGTCCAGGAGGAACGGTCCCAGCGTCAGAACCGTGAGAAGGCGATGCGCTATCTGCGAGCCCGGCTGCTCAAGCTCGCCCAGGATGAGCAGCAGCGCGAGGAGGCCGCCACCAGGAAGGCTCAGGTGGGGACCGGCGAACGCTCGGAGAAGATCCGGACGTACAACTTCCCCCAGAACCGGGTCACCGACCATCGCCCCCCGGTCATCTCCGTGCACAACCTCGAAGCGGTCCTCGAGCAGGGCCAGTTGGACGAGTTCATCGACGCCCTGCTGGCCGAGGAGCGTCGGAGGCAGCTCGCCGGACCCGACGGAGACTCCTCGGCGCGATGAGACCGTCAGAACTCGTGCGGAGATCGGCCGCCTACCTCGAGGCCCATGGCGTGGAGTCACCTCGCGAGACGGCAGAGGCGCTGTTGATGCACTTCCTCGACACGGACAGGGCGGGCATGTACGCGCGCGAGAACGGGCTCGACACGAGGACGGCTCGCCTGTTCGGCCGCGCCCTGTGCCAGCGATGCCATGGCGCCCCTCTCCAGTACCTGACGGGCGAGCAGCAGTTCATGGATCTGGTGCTGGACGTTGCCCCCGGTGTCTTCGTCCCCCGGCCCGAGACCGAGCGACTGGTCGAGGTGGCACTGGATCTCATGAAGCCGGTCCGAACACCGTTGGTGATCGACGTGGGAACGGGGAGTGGCGCCGTCGCCCTGGCCATCAAGCGGTACCGTCCCGACGCCAGGGTGCTGGCAACGGACATCTCGGACGAAGCCATCTCGGTTGCCAAGAGGAACGCGGAACGATTGGGTCTCGAGGTGGACGTGCGTGGCGGGGATCTCGTCGATCCGCTCCCGACGGAGCTACCCGGGGCGGTGGATCTGGTGGTCAGCAACCCGCCCTATGTCATCGAGGAGGAGTACGCCTCTCTGCCGGAGGAGGTGAAGGCGGAGCCGTACGCCGCCCTGGTCGGGGGGCTCGAGGTTCACCGCCGCCTGGTACACGCGGCGCCGGAGTGGCTTCGTCCCGGTGGCTGGTTGCTCGTAGAGATCGGAGCGGATCAGGGGCCGGCGGTTCGCGCCCTGTTCAAGCGATCCTTGGAAAACGTCGAGGTCATCCCCGACCTCGCGGGACGGGACCGAATCGTGAAGGGTCAGCTCGCCGCCGACTCGCCGGCATGAGCCGCGTGTTCGACGTCGACCCCGAGGATCCGGCGGCAGTCACCGAGGCCGTCCGGGCAGCGGCGGAGGCGGTGCACGCGGGGCAGCTCGTGGTCCTCCCGACCGACACGGTGTACGGAATCGCGTGCCGCCCCGACGACCCGGCCGCGATCGATCGGTTGTTCGAAGCCAAGCGTCGTCCGACCGGCCTCAATCTGCCCGTGCTGGTCGCCTCGACCGGCGATGCGCTGGGCCTGGCCCTTCCGAGCGAGGCGGGCCGCAGTCTCGCCGCGGAGTTCTGGCCGGGCCCACTCACCATGGTCCTGACGCGAAGCGACCTCTCGAAGGACTGGCAGTTGGGGGAGAAGACGGGAACGATCGCCATCCGGGTCCCGGACCACCATCTTTGCCTCGCCCTCCTGACGCGGACCGGCCCCCTGGCGGCCACCAGCGCGAACATCTCCGGGGAAACGCCGTTGCGGGACCCGGCCACGCTCCGCGAGGCCTTCGGTCTCGCCGTGGCCGTATATGTCATCGAGCGCAGCGTTCCGGATGACTCCTCCGAGAGGCCGTCCACGGTGGTGGATCTCACCCGGCCGGACCCCCGCGTCCTTCGCGAGGGGCCGATCGACGCGGGCGCGATCTCGCGGGTTGTCGGAGCCTCGTCAGGGGCGCGCAGAAACCACCACTCGGTACACTGAGCCCCAGATGGGCACCATCCTGGTGATCTGCACCGGCAACATCTGCCGCTCCCCGATGGCTTCAGGGCTCCTCGAGAGTCTCCTACGAGATCGAGGCGTGCATGGCGTCACCGTGGAATCCTGCGGTGTCTCGGCGTGGGACGGGTCCCCGGCCACGCCGGAGGGTGTGGAGGCCATGCGGGAGCGTGGCCTCGACATCTCCGGGCACGTCGCGCGCAAGATGAACCCCCGGATCATCCAATCGGCCGATCTCATCGTGGGCATGGCCTCGGAGCACCGGGAAGCGGTCAAGCGGGTCACTCCGAACGCGGCCGGGAGGGCCTTCACCTTGAAGGAGCTGGTGTATCTGCTCGACTCGGTCGGCTCACCGGAGGGAGGGACTCCGAGAGAGCGCCTGCGAGGGGCCGCCGTCAGAGCCGACCTGGTTCGCCGACAGCATCCGGACCTCCAGCTCGAGGACGAGGGTGTCGCGGATCCCCTGGGACTCGGGCTGGAGACGTTTCGGGCCATCGCCTGGGAGATCGGGTCCCTCTGCGAGGCCCTCGTCGACGCGGTCTTCGCATCCGACGGAAACGGCGAGGGCCACCAGCGCGCGGACGGTGCTGGAGAAGGACGGACCGGGGCAGGAGCCGGGGAGACTCTTCTCGCGGAAAGGCGGAATGACATGAGGGAGTTCGCAGCGGACTGGGAGCAATTGAAGGCCACTGACCCCGAGGTCGCCGAAGCCATTTCGAGCGAGCTTCGGCGCGAGCGAACCACCCTGCGGCTGATCGCTTCGGAGAACTACGCGAGCCCGGCCGTGCTGGCGGCGCTGGCTTCGACGATGAACAACAAGTACGCAGAGGGATATCCCGGAAAGAGGTACTACGGGGGGTGCGAGTTCGTCGACGTCACAGAGTCCCTGGCCATCCAGCGCGGGAAGGAGCTGTTCGACGCCGAACACGTCAACGTGCAGCCCCACGCTGGGGCCCAGGCGAATATGGCGGTCTACGGCGCCTTCCTCGAGCCGCAGAATCCCGACCAGAAGGTGCTCGGCATGGTCCTGGCACACGGCGGACACCTCACGCACGGCTCCCCGGTGAACTTCTCCGGAAAGTGGTTCAGCTTCGTGGGCTACGAGGTGGACAAGGAGACCGAGGTCATCGACATGGACCGCGTGCGCGACCTCGCACTGCAGCACCGACCCAAGATCATCCTCGCCGGGTTCACGGCCTATCCGAGGGTCATCGACTTCGCCGCGTTCCGCACGATCGCCGACGAGGTCGGAGCCATCTTCATGGTGGATGCGGCGCATTTCATCGGCCTGGTGGCGGGCGGTGCCTATCCGAGCCCCGTGCCGTTCGCCGACGTGGTCACGTTCACCACGCACAAGACGCTTCGCGGGCCGAGGGGGGCCATGATCCTCAGCAGGTCGGAGTACGCCAAGGCCATCGACAAGGCCGTGTTCCCCATGCTCCAGGGTGGCCCGCTCGAGCACTGCATCGCAGCCAAAGCGGTGTGCCTGAAGGAGGCAATGGAGCCGGCCTTCTCCGACTACGCCCACAGGACCGTGCGAACCGCTCGCGCGCTGGCCGGAGGGTTCGGAGAGGAAGGACTCCGGGTCGTGTCGGGAGGGACTGACTCCCACCTCGCCCTGGTGGACCTCCAGCCGATCGGGATGACGGGTGCCGAGGCCGAGGCGGCGTGCGAGCGTGTGGGCATCGCCCTCAACAAGAACGCGATCCCGTTCGATCCACTGCCGCCCGCCACCGCCTCGGGCATCAGGGTGGGCACGCCCGGCCCCGCCACCCTGGGTATGGATGAGCCCGAGATGAAAGAGGTGGCCCGCATCATCGGTGAGGTGCTGAGGAAACCCTCCGACGAGAACGTGGCGAGCAGAGCCCGGGCCGCCGTGCGAGACCTCATGGACAGGTTCCCCGCGTATCCCGGCTAGGTCATGAGGGGGTCCAGGGGGGCAGCAGCCCGCGAAGCGAAGCGAAGCGGATCGAGCTGCTGCATTCCCCCTGGTCCTTGGGCCCTGCCGGAGGCAGGGGACAAGGAGGAAGCATGAGCCCGTACCTGGTGGTGTTCCTGGTGAGCGCCGGGACGGTCCTGCTCATCACGCCACTGGTCCGCAGGATCGCCGCCAGGCTGGGGGCGATCGATCGCCCTTCTGACCGCAAGGTCCATCCGAAGCCCACACCTACCCTCGGAGGGATCGGCATCCTGGCCGGGGTCCTCGTTGCCATGGGGGTGGCCTACTTCATCCCCGAGTTCCGGCGTCTGTACCGACAGTCGTTCGAGCTGCAGGGCGTGGTCCTCGGAGCTCTGGTCATCACGGGTCTCGGCGTCGTCGACGACGTCCGGGCGCTGTCCGCGCCCGCCAAAGCCGCGGGTCAGATTCTGGCCGCGGGCCTTCTGATCCTGACCGGGGTCGAGCTCCTGTTCTTCTGGTTCCCCACCCAAGGGGTCATATCGCTGGGATCGGATGTTGCCGTGCCTCTCACGGTGGCGTGGGTGCTGATCATGGTCAACGCGACCAACTTCATCGACGGGTTGGACGGCCTCGCCGCGGGGATCGTCGCGATCGCGGCCGGCGCCTTCTTCGTATGGGTGGTGGCCGCCCCCGCGCCCTTCAGCGAGTCCACCTCGATCGCGGCGCTCATCGCCGCCGTCACCGCTGGGGCTGCGGTCGGGTTTCTCCCGTACAACTTCTACCCCGCCCGGATCTTTATGGGTGACTCGGGGGCGATGCTGCTGGGGCTGCTCCTGGCGGCCTCCACGATCGCCGGCGTTGGACGCAGCATCCAACCTTCCAGGGGGGCGCTGGCGGCGTTCGCCATCCCCATCCTGATCCCCCTCTTCGTGGTGGCGGTTCCTCTGGTGGACGTGATCCTGGCCATCGTCAGGCGGATCCGGAGGGGCCGGCCTGTCTACGCCCCGGACAAGGAGCACATCCACCACCAGCTGAGGCAGATCGGCCACACGCACCGGCGAGCGGTCCTCATCATGTACTTCTGGAGCATGGTGATCGCGGGGGCGGGCCTGGCCGTGTCCTTCGTCCACGATCGCGCCGTCGTGAGTTCCATCCTTGGCCTTGCTCTGGTGCTGATCGGGGCCACGTTGATCCCCCGCCGGCTCAAGGAGCGCCGACGTCTTCGTTCGATCCGCCGGGCGACACCGGAGGTCTCTCAGGCCGGAGCCGGACCCGGGGCTCGCTGAGGCCGGTGACCGAGTGGGGAGCAGTTATACTTTCCTGGCGCTTGTGAAAGTTTTCACAAAGTCGAGGCACGGAGGGGTCGAAAATGGCCGTTGACCAGGGAAAACGAGGCTCCTCCCGCTTTGACTCGGTCGAGACCGGGCCGCTATACTCCCCCCGCTCCATGGCCGGCAGACCAGACCCCAACGAACTGTGGGGCGGGATGTCGACCGGGGTGACGATCAGCGCCTACCTTCTGAGCGCCCTCATCGTCTGGGGAGGTGTCGGCTGGCTGATCGACCACCTGGCCGGCACGGGAAAGGTGTTCACGGCAATCGGGATGCTCGTGGGCGCCGGGGCCGGTATCTATCTGATCTACCTGAAATACGGAAAGCCACATGACGAGAGACGCTGAGCCCGAACGAGCCATCGTTCGCAGGGTCGTTCCCTATGGCGTGGCGGCGGCACTCCTGGCGCTCCTGGTCGGTTCCCTCGCCGTCGACTGGGGGACGGGCTGGTCCGCGGCCATCGGGGTGCTCGTGGTTGTGACCAACACCGTGGCCAACGCCCTGATGCTTTCGCGAGCCGCCCGGATCTCGCTCACGGCGTACTCGGCTGCCGTCATGGGGGGGTTCGTCGTGCGGCTCGCCGTGATCGTGGCGATCATGTTCGCCCTGAATCAGCTGAGCTGGTTCTCTCCGCTCGCGTTCGGGCTGGCCGTGGTCCCCGCCACTCTCCTCCTCCTCGCCTACGAGATGAGGTTGGTCGCGACCGGGCTGGGCCAGGAGCTCCAGATTTCCTCGCCCGCCTCATCGAGCACCGAGGAAGCCGTCCGGTGAAGTACGCGACCTGGCTGCCGGCGATCCTGGGCGTTCCATTCGAGAAACCCACCACGAAGGACTTCGTGTGGAGCTGTTGGGGCCCCGAGATCGATATCGGGCCCATCCACGGCTGCTACAACTTCATCTTCTTCCTGCTGACCACGGCGTTCGTGGTGACGATCCTCTTCTTCGTGATCGGCTTGCGCCGGCCGAAGATCGTTCCCGGGAAGTTCCAGAACCTGGTGGAGACGGGGGTCGAGTTCGTTCGGAACCAGATCGTCGTTCAGATGATCGGCCCGGAGGGGCTGCCGTTCCTGGCGTTCCTGTCCACGTTGTTCTTCTTCATCTTCTTCGGGAACATGCTGGAGGTCATTCCGGGGATCAACTTCCCGCTGAATTCCCGGATCGCCTTCCCCATCGTGATGGCGCTCATCTCGTGGGTCACGTACAACACGGTGGGGATCCGGCGGCACGGCTTTCTCGGATATCTGAAGCTCGTGGGGTTCCCCCCTGGGGCCCCGAAGCCCCTGTACCTGTTGCTCACGCCGATCGAGTTCATCTCGGTCATCCTGGTCCGCCCCCTCACGCTGTCCGTCCGTCTGTTCGCCAACATGGTGGCGGGGCACTTCATCCTGGCCGTGTTCTTCCTGGGGACCATGGCGATGGCCACGGGGAACTACTTCGGGCAGGGGTTGAGCAAGTCCCTGGAGGCGTTCCTCGGCGCCGGACTGTCGGTTGTGTCCTTCGCGCTGGGAGTGGTGTTGGTGGGGTTCGAGATCTTCGTTGCAGCGCTGCAAGCGTTCATCTTCGCCGTCCTGACGGCGTCGTACATCGCAGGCGCGATGGCCGAGGAGCATTAAGGAGGAGTGATGGTCGCAATCCTGTCGCACATCTGGGCGATCCTGGCCCAAGCGGAGGGCACCACGGGAAGCCTGGATACCATCGGAAAGGGCCTGGTCTACGGCCTGGCGGCCATCGGCCCGGGCATCGGGATCGGCGTCCTCATGGGGAAGTCGGTCGAAGCGATGGCCCGTCAGCCCGAGGCCGCCGGGATCGTCCGGGGGACCATGTTCATCGGCATCGGGCTGATCGAAGCGCTTGCCCTGTTCGGCTTCGTGCTCTCGTTCATCATCTAGGAGGTGGGTGCGGCCATGCAGGCACTCATCGCGAACCTGATGCTCGCCCAGGAGGAGGTCAGCGAGCCAAAGGACCTGTATCCCCACTGGCCGGAGCTGATCGTCGCCGCGCTCGCCTTCGGGGTGCTCTTCCTGTTCATGTGGAAGTTCGCCATCCCTCGGGTCAACCAGACCCTGGAGGCCCGCCGCGAAAGGATCCAGGGCGACCTGGAGAAGGCCGAGCAGTCCAAGGAGGAGGCGGCGAAGCTCCTGGGGGACTATCGGGAGCAGCTCTCTGGAGCCCGGGAGG
>JBKPAF010000031.1:0-26647 GCA_046726275.1 Actinomycetota bacterium | reverse complement strand
GCCGGCCTCCAGGTTATTGATGGTCACGCTCGGCGACTGGCCGACCGCGATGTCCTCGATCTCGTCGACGACCTCTATGCCGGCACCCGTTTCCTCGACGGCGCCGTTCTCGTCGGTCGGGAGGGCATCTGGGGCGAGATCCGTCTTGATCACCACGAACTCGTGAGTGTCGTCCGGGCCCTCGTTGGTGACCTTGAACGTCACTTCACCGGCCTCCACTGAGTTTTGGGCCGGGGCCACCTCGAACTCTCGAACGGTCACATTGACGGTCTTGCGGCCTCCTCCGCAGGCGGCTCCCCCAGCCGCCAACGCGATCACTGCGACCACCGACAACGCTCGAAGACGTGCTCGTCACATCGATCCCTCCTCTCCCGGGCCGCCAGCTTCTATCGCGTGGGATGACTCCTTGAGCCTGGACGCTATGCATACGGTTCGCGGGGGAGGTGATTCGTGACGATGCCGTCATCCGAACGTCATGCCTCGTTCACCTCCGCCTCAGGGCGATCGTGACAGTTTCGTCATCTGCTGCGCCTGCGACCGAGAGATTGCCTAGGATTCGTTTGGAATGTCCCGTGTCCTCCTCGTCGATGACGAGCCTCGGATCGTGAGCTTCATCTCGCGTGCTCTTTCCGCGGAGGGCCTGGGGGTGGACAGTGCCCACGACGGCCTGCGGGCGCTCGAGCTTGCGCGCAGCCGCCGATACGAGCTGGTCGTCCTCGATCTCCTCCTCCCCGGCCTCGACGGCGTCTCGGTCCTTCAGGGCATCTTGGATTCGCGGCCCGAGCAGCGCGTGCTGATCCTGTCGGCGTTGTCCGACGTTGACTCGAAGGTCCGATGCCTCGAGCTCGGAGCCAGTGACTACCTTCCCAAGCCGTTCGCCCTCGCGGAGCTCCTCGCACGAGTTCGAGCTCGGCTCCGACAGCCCGAGGCCTCCGTGGCCCCACGCCTCCTTACGGCGGGTCACGTCACCCTGGATCTGGTGCGAAGGGTTGCCGACCGCGGCTCCGGGCCGGTGAGCCTGTCCGAGCGGGAGTTCCTCCTGCTCCAGTACCTCATGCGGAAGGCGGGCGAGGTCTGCTCGCGGGAGGAGCTGCTGGCGGACGTGTGGGGCTATTCGTTCGATCCGGGGAGCAATGTGGTGGACGTCTATGTGGGACGGCTCCGGTCGAAGCTCGGCGCGGAGCTCATCGAAACGGTGCGAAATGTCGGGTATCGGCTCGACCCTTCGTAAGTATTGGCCCGAGGTTGTCTGGGCGCTGTTCGCCCTGGCGAATGTGATCGTGCTGTTCAAGCTGACACGATGGGAGACGATTCCGTTCCACTTCATCTGGGTCAGCCTGACCATCGTCTACGGCCTCAGGATCTGGAGCGTCCGATCGACCGTGGCGGTGCTCTCCGTCGTGGTGGTGGTGACGGGCTTGGCGCTCCTCCACGCCGTGAGCAACGGAGATCATGGCCCGGACGAGCTGGCCGAGGTGCCGCTCATGGCCGCCATGTTCGTGGCGATGGTGTGGCACGCCACGCGGCGGCAGGCGGCCACCGAAGAGGTCAGGAGACTGGCCGAGACCGAGCACCGGATGCTCGAGCGCCATCGGGAGTTCATCCGGGACGCCTCCCACGAGTTGCGAACGCCCATCACCGTTGCCCGCGGGCACGCTGAGCTCATCCGAGAAGTCTCCGAAGGGGCTCAGGCGGCGGAGGACGCCGAGGTCGTGCTGGACGAGCTGGGCCGTCTCGCCAGGATCTCCGAGCGTCTGCTGGTCCTGGCTTCGGCCGAGCATCCCGATTTCCTGCATCGAGGGCCGGTGGATGTCGAGGAACTGGTCGAGGAGAGCGGACGGAGGTGGAGCGTCACCGTCCCTCGCCGGTGGGAGATATGGGTAGAAGCCTCGGGAACGGTGGACGCCGACCGAGAGCGGATCCGATTCGCCCTGGACGCGCTGGTGGAGAACGCGGTGAAGTTCACCTCGGAGGGGGATTCCGTGGCGATCGTGGGACGGGCCGACGACGGCCACGTGATCCTGGAAGTCTCCGATGGTGGGATGGGGATCCCCGTGGATCAGCAGGATCGGATCTTCGAGCGATTCGCCAGGGGCGACGACGGACGATCGCGCGGCTCCGGTGGGACCGGGCTCGGGCTGGCCATTGTCAAGGCGATCGCCGAGGCCCATGGGGGCTCGGCCTCAGTCCGGAGCACGCCCGGCAAGGGGTCGACGTTCTGGATGCGGATCCCCGGATTCGTCGCGGGGTACACTGATGGCGTGGAGCTCACACGGTCATACGCGGTAGGCGTACGCGAGCCGGGCGACGCCGGTCCGGCTCACCCGACCGCGTAGTCGTTCGCCCGGCGCTCAGCATCCCCAACCCCTTCGAGTTCGCCGTACCGAGGAACCCAACCATGAGCAAGAAGAGCACAGCTGACCCGGCCCCGGGCGCGTCACCCCCGGCCGAACGGCGGGACATGGCTTCCGCCTACGACGCCCAGGCCACCGAGGCCAAGTGGTACGCGGAATGGGAACGGCGTGGGTACTTCGTCGCCCACCCCAATTCAGGGAAGCGTCCCTTCTGTATCGTCCTGCCTCCGCCGAACATCACGGGACGTCTCCACGTGGGGCATGCCCTGAACCATTCGCTGCAGGACATCGTGGTGCGGCGGAGGCGGATGCAGGGATGCGAGACCCTGTTCCTCCCAGGCACCGACCATGCCGGCATCGCCACCCAGGTGGTCGTGGAGAGGGAGCTCGCCCAACAGGGCATCGACCGGAAGGAGCTGGGCCGGGAAGCGTTCGTCGGTCGCGTCTGGCAGTGGAAGGAGCAGTTCGGCGGCGAGATCGTCGATCAGGTCAAGGCCATGGGCCAGTCATTGGACTGGAGCCGGTTGCGTTTCACCATGGACGACGGGCTGGCCCGGGCCGTCCGGGTCGCCTTCGTCCGGATGTACGAGGACGGCCTGATCTACCGGGGGACCCGGATCATCAACTGGTGCCCCAGGGACACGACAGCTCTGTCCGACTCCGAGTTGGAGCACGAAGAGGTCGAAGGCGAGCTCGTCACCTTCCGGTACGACCGGGCCGACGGGAACGGGCACGTCGACGTGGCCACCACGCGTGTCGAGACGATGCTGGGGGACACGGGGGTCGCCGTCCATCCCGGAGACGACCGCTATCGGGAACTTGTCGGCACGACCGTGCGCCACCCCTTCACCGGTGAAGACATTCCCATCGTGGCCGACGAGGCGGTCGACCCCTCCTTCGGAACCGGCGCGATCAAGGTCACGCCGGCGCACGATCCGACGGACTTCGAGATCGCGCAACGACACGGTCTGCCCGCCGTGAACATCCTCACCGCGGACGCGCACATCTCGGATGCGGCCCCAGCCGAGTTCTGGGGCCTGGACCGGTATGCAGCTCGGGCCCGCGTGCTGGAGCGCCTGCAGGAGCTCGGGAAGATCATCGAGATCGAGCGGCCGTACCTCCACTCGGTGGCTCACTGCTACCGCTGTCACACGGAGATCGAACCGTGGCTGTCCGGCGAACAGTGGTTCGTCGCGGTCGACCGCCTGAAGGGCCCCGCCAAGCAGGCAGCGCTCGACGGCCGGATCACGTTTTTCCCCGGGCGATGGCTTCATCCCTACGTCCAGTGGATGGACGGCTTGAGAGACTGGAACATCTCGCGCCAGCTGTGGTGGGGCCACCGGATCCCCGTGTGGTACTGCGCCAATGGCCACCAGTTCGCGGCGCTGGAGGATCCAGACGCCTGCCGGGAGTGTGGCTCGAAGGACATCGAGCAGGATCCCGACGTCTTGGACACATGGTTCAGCTCTCAGCTCTGGCCGTTCTCCACCCTGGGTTGGCCGGAACAGACGGAGGACCTGAAGTTCTTCTATCCGACCAGCGCGCTCATCACCGGCTACGAGATCCTGTACCTGTGGGTGGCCCGCATGATCATGAGCGGCCTGTACTTCATGAGCGACGTTCCATTCCATCACGTGGTCATCCACGGACTGGTCCGGGACCCCCAGGGGCGAAAGATGTCGAAGTCGCTGGGAAACGTGATCGACCCGCTCGACGTGATCGAGACCCACGGTGCCGATGCGTTGCGGTTCGCCCTGGCTCGGCAGGCCGGAGGGCAGGAGATCCCGCTCAGCCACGAGTACATCGAGGCCGCCAGGAGATTCGCCAACAAGATCTGGAATGCGACGCGGCTCGTGCTGTCATGGTGGGACGGCGCGGGCTCGCCCGAGCTTCCTCCCGACCCCCGTTGGACCCTCCCGGACCGATGGCTCCTGTCCCGGCACCAGGCGTGCCTCGAGGAAGCCGACGCGGCCCTGGAGGAATACAGGTTCTCCGAAGCCGCCCAGGCCCTGTACCGGTTCTTCTGGTCCGAGCTGTGCGACTGGGGGCTGGAGGCGGCGAAACCCCGACTGTACGAAGGGACGGCCGAGGACCGCCAGGCGGCGGCCGGAGTCTTGGCGTGGGTGCTCGAGCGGAGCCTTCGGATGCTCCACCCATTCATGCCCTTCGTCACCGAGGAAGCGTGGCAGCGGTTCGAGGCAGGGGAGTCGGTCATGATCGCCCCGTGGCCTGAAGCCAATGTGCAACACCGAGATCCGGAAGCGGAAAAGCGATTCGGATTCACCCAGCAGGTGGTCTCGGAGATCCGTCGGTTCCGCAAAGCGCATGGCCTAAAGGACTCCATGACGCTCGCGGTGCGGGTGGTTCCCGACGAAGAGCAGCGCCGTATCATCGACGCCGCTCGATCGGAGATCGTGCGATTGGCGAACCTGTCCGCGCTGGAGATCCTTCGTGCTCCAGGCGATCCGGCGGGCTGTGCTCGACTGGTCGCCGACGGAGCCCAGCTTCTGGTTCCCCTGGCCGGAGTGCTCGATCCCGACGTCGAACGGGCTCGGCTCTCGAAGAAGATCTCGGAGATCGAGGCCGACCGCGCACGCGCTGAGGCCAAGCTCGCCAGCGATGCTTTCGTTCGGGGAGCCCCCGGCGAGATCGTGGACAAGGAGCGGGCCAGGCTCGCCGCGCTGCAGGAAGAGGCAGAGGCGCTCTCCGCTCAGCGCGAAGCGCTGGGCTAGTCATCGTGGCTGGATCGAGTCCGTGAATTACGACGAGGCCATCCGCGACCTCGACTCGCGCCAATCCGAGCGCATGCCGAACCCGAGCCTTGACCGCATCCGCGCGGTGGCGGAGCTGATGGCGGACCCCCAGCTCACCTATCCCACCGTGCACATCACGGGGACGAACGGCAAGACCACCACCGCACGCCTGGTGACCGCATTGGCCTGCGCGCACGGTCTCACCACGGGAACCTTCATCTCCCCTCACGTCACCGGCGTGACTGAAAGGATCTCGGTGTGCGACGAGCCGATCTCCGGAGAGGAGTTCGCCGAGGCATACGAGCACGTCCTCCCGTTCCTGGAGAACGTCGACGGGCTCGGTGGGCGTGTGACCTACTTCGAGACCCTCACGGCGCTGGCCTATCTGTGGTTCGCCGACAAACCGGTGGGACTTGGCGTGTTCGAGGTCGGCATGGGGGGAATTTGGGACGCGACCAACCTGATCCGAAGCGATGTCGCCGTCGTGTGTCCGATCGGTCTGGACCACGTGGAGCACCTCGGTCCCTCCGTCGAAGACATCGCGGAGGAGAAAGCCGGGATCATTAAGGAAGGACGGATCGCGGTGGTCCGCGAACAGCGTTCAGGGCCTCTGGCGGTAATCGAGCGGCGGTGCAAGGAGATGGACGCCTCGATGGTGCTGGAGGGCAGGGACTTCGCCATGACCTCCCGGACGCAGGGCGTCGGTGGCCAGTCGGTTTCGGTTCGGGGAGTCAACGACGGCTACGAGGACGTATTCATCCCGCTGTTCGGGGAGCAAGCGGCGCGCAACGCCGCCGCGTCGATCGTCGCGTGCGAGGCTCTGCTGGGAAGGTCACTGGGGGACGACGCCGTTAGGGGGGCTTTCAGGAAGGCTTCCTCGCCGGGGCGGATCGAGGTCGTGGCTCATCGACCGTTGGTCGTCCTCGACGGCGCGCACAACCCGGACGCCGCCGAATCGTTGGTCTCCGCCCTTCAGGAGGCCTTCCAATGGGACCGGCTCCATCTGGTCATGGCGATGTTCGGGGACAAAGATGTGGAAACGGTGGCAAGGCTCCTCGCCCCAATCACGGACCTGGCGTACGTGACGGTGAACGCGAGCCCTCGCTCGGCGCAACCCGAGCGGCTGGCCACCGCTCTGCGAGCCTCGGGTGTGGAAGAGGCGGCCATCTTCCCCTCGGTGGCCGAGGCAGTCGGCTCGGCCCGAGAGTCCGCCGGACCCGAGGACCTGATCCTGGTGACAGGCTCTTTCTATACTGTCGGCGACGCGCGCCCACTGTTCATGGGCGCCTGATCGAACCACCCGACGGAGATCTGAAGGACGCTGTGGTATGGGCGAAGAAGCAACGCTGCTCATCATCAAGCCGGATGCGGTCAAACGCGGACTGGTGGGAGAGATCATCTCCCGTCTCGAGCGGAAGGGACTGCGCATCGATGAGATGCGCACCATGACGATCGATCGCGAGCTGGCCCAACGGCACTACGCCGAGCACGTGGAGAAGGCCTTTTTCGGCGAGCTGGTCGAGTTCATCACCTCCGGCGAGGTCATCGTGGCCAAGGTGAGGGGCCGGGAGGCCATCTCGGTCCTCCGTGCACTGATGGGCGCGACCGACCCGGCCAAGGCTGCCCAGGGAACGATCAGAGGCGACTTCGGCATCGAGATCACTGAAAACCTGGTCCACGGGAGCGACTCGCCCGAGTCCGCCGCCCGGGAGCTTGCGCTGTTCTTCCCCGACTGACCATCGGACGCAGGGCGCTGCCCGCGCCGATCAGTACAACGAACTCAGGATTCGTACCGGCGGAGGGCCACGACCGCGTTGTGGCCGCCGAACCCGAACGCGTTGGAAAGGGCCAGCCGCACGTCACCCCGACGCGACTGGTTCGGCACGTAATCCAGGTCGCAGTCTTCGTCAGGAGTCTCGTAGTTGATGGTCGGGGGGATGACGCCGGTCTGGATGGCCATGGCTGCCACACCGGCCTCGATCGCGCCCGCGGCGCCGAGCATGTGTCCGGTCATCGACTTGGTCGAGGAGACCGCCGCCTGGTAGGCGTGCTCCCCGAGGGACTTCTTGATGGCGCGCGACTCGGCCGCGTCGTTCAAGGGGGTGGACGTGCCATGCGCATTGATGTAGTCGACGGCGTCCGGCGGCTCGCCAGCCTCCTCCAGGGCGGCCTGGACCGCCTGGATGGCGCCCAGCCCTTCCGGTTCCGGGGCCGTGATGTGGTGGGCGTCCGCCGAGGCCCCATACCCGCACACCTCGGCGTAGATCCTGGCGCCTCTGGCCTCGGCCCGCCCCGCCTCTTCCACGACGAGCGCCCCGGCGCCTTCGGACAGGACGAAGCCGTCGCGGTTCTTGTCGAAGGGCCGGCTGGCCTTCGTCGGATCGGGGTTCCGGGTCAGCGCCTGCATCTGCGCGAACCCTGCCACGGTCATGGGAAGGATGCTGGCCTCGGTCCCCCCCGCGATGCACACGTCGGCCAGTCCGTACTTGATCAGCCTGAACGCCTCGCCCACGGCGTGTGACCCTGCCGCGCACGCAGTCGTGATACAAGCATTAGGTCCGGTGAAACCGAAGGCCATGGCAACGTGTCCGGCCGCGGCGTTGGGCATCAGCATGGGGACCATGAAAGGGCTGACACGGTCCGGCCCCTTCTCCAGCAACACGAGGTGCTGCCTCAGAAGACTTTCCAGGCCACCGATGCCGGTTGAGAACATCACGCCGGTCCGAGCCCGGTCGACCGAGGGTTCCCCGGCGTCTGCCCACGCGAGCTTGGCCGCGGCGATAGCGAAGTGGACGACCCGATCCGTCCGTTTTACTTCCTTCGGGGTCATCCACTCCTCGGGGGTGAAGTCGTGCACCTCGCCAGCGATCTGGACGGGAAGATCCGACGGATCGAAGCGCTGGATCCGGCCGATACCGGAGTGTCCTGCGATGAGCGCCTCCCAGAACGGTTCAACGCCGACTCCGACCGGCGCGACCGGCCCGAACCCCGTGACGACGACCCGATTCACCTAGGCGGCAACCCCGAGCTTGGTGGCGACGAGCTGAACCGCCTGGCCGACGGTCCTGACACCCTCCATCTCCTCTTCCGGGATGGTCACCCCAAACTCCTCTTCCAGAGCGAGAACCGCCTCCACGAGGTCGAGCGAGTCGGCGTCGAGATCCTCCTGGAAGCGCGCCGCGGGCGTGACCTGCTCCACCGGGACCGACAGGTTGTCGGCAAGGATCTTGCAGACCTTCTGTTCCAGCTCCGCCATCTCCATGATGTCGTTTCCCCCTTCCATGCCGGGCTCACGCGCCCGTCGAGACGAAGAATCTAACCTTTCAGGCGGTGAGGCCGCCGTCGACCGCGATGGTCGCGCCGTTGACGTAGCTCGCCTCTGGTCCCGCCAGGAACGCGATCACGGCAGCCACCTCTTCCGCCGTGCCGAACCGGCCGGTCGGGGTCATCTCGAGGTAGCGCTGACGGATGTCCTCGCCCTGCGGCTCGGTCATCCGGGTGGCGACGAATCCAGGACACACGGCATTAACCGTGATCCCTCGCCCGCCGAGCTCCCGAGCGAGGGACTTGGTCATGCCCAGGAGCCCCGCCTTGGAGGCCGAATACGCCGCCTGTCCGGCGTTGCCCCGGAGCGCAGCCGCCGAAGCCACGTTGATGATCCTTCCCCATCTGGCCTTCAGCATGGCCGCCATCGCTCGGCGGCTGCACAGGAACGCCCCTCGAAGGTTGGTGTCGAGCGTGGCGTCCCAGTTTTCGGTGCTGTACTTCACGGCCAGGCCGTCTCGGGTGAAGCCGGCGTTGTTGACCAGGACTCGAACCGGTCCGAGGTCACCCTCCACGGCCTTGAAAGCCTTCTCGACGGAGTCTTCGTTCCGCACGTCGATGATGACGGCGAGGGCCCGAACGCCCTCCGACGTTGCCTTGGCCACCGCCTCCTCGGCTCCCTCGGGATCGGATCGGTAGCCGACCGCGACCGCCAGGCCGGCGCGGGCGAGGGCCAGGCAGGAGGCATGGCCGATGCCACGCGACGCCCCGGTGACCAGAGCGATCGTCGCCTCGCGGTCAGGCATGCGCGGCCTCCCCCGTGGGCTCCTCGACAGCCGGCGCCGGGATCGACCACCTGATGACGTTGGCCCCCCAGGCCATACCGGCCCCGAAGGCCGCGGTCAGGACGATGTCTCCCGGCCCCAGCAAGCCGCGGGTCCAGGCGCGGTCCAGCGCGATGGGGATGGAAGCGGCCGACGTGTTCCCCACGTGGGCGATGTCGATCAAAACCCTGTCGGGGTCCAGGTCCAGGCGCTTTCCCAAGGCCGTCAGGATCCTCGCGTTCGCCTGGTGGCCGATGGCGACCGTCACGTCCTCGGGCGACAGGCCGGCCTTGTCCAGGACCTGCTTGCAGGCGTCGGCCATGGCGGTCACGGCCTGCTTGAACACCGCTTGGCCGTCCAACATCCGGAGGAGGTTCCGGCGTTGCTCCAGCCCTTCCATGGTGACCGGCTCCGCGGACCCGCCCGCCGGTACGGTGAGCAACTCGGCCTGTTGGCCGTTCAGCGCGAGGAGTGACTCGATGACCCCGGGCTCGTCGCTCGCCTCCAGGAGTGCAGCCCCCGCTCCGTCCCCGAACAGGACGCACGTGGTGCGGTCGGTCATGTCGAGGATCCGCGACAGGACCTCAGCTCCCACCAGCATGATCCGGTCGGCGGCGCCGGCCCGGATCTGGGAATCGGCCACCGACAAGCCGTACACGAAACCGGCGCACGCCGCGTTCAGGTCGAACGACGGACAGGACATCCCCAGGCGCGCTTGGACGAAGGCGGCGGTCGAGGGGATCGATCGCTCCGGCGTGCAGGTGGCGACGACGAGAAGATCGACTGATTCCGGTCCGACGCCGGCGCGCCGGAGGGCCAGCGCCGCCGCGTCGGCGGTAAGACTGGCCGTCGACTCGTCAGGCCCTGCAAATCGCCGCTCCTTGATCCCCGTTCGCTCCTGGATCCACTGGTCCGAGGTGTCGACGATCGATTCGAAATAGGAGTTCGGCACGACCCGGTCGGGCAGCGCCGAGCCCACCCCGGCGATCCGCGCGAACCGTCCAGAAGTCATGTCGTTCCCTCGCTCACGATGGAGGGCGCCTCGGAGAATCGTCCAACCACACCAGCGGCTGCCCCGGCTGGACCGGCTCGCCGTCCCGGACCAGTATCCCGGCGACCCTGGCCTCGATGGGACTCTTCACCTCGACCGCGACGGACCCCTGCTCGACCAGGACCACTGCCTGCCCTCGGGATACCCACTCGTATCCGTCATGGAACCGAGAAGGGGGGAGGTGCTTGATCCGTCCGGCGGACGGGGAGACCAGCAACCGGAAGCCGAAGCCGCCGGGCTCTCCCATGGAGTCCGGAGCAACTTCGTGGGGCATCGAGCGGGGACTGCTCTGCACTCTCATATCTCGGACGACTCTGTGGCCGGGGTCATGTCGCTCGGCCGGCGCAGCTCTTCGGCGAGGCCTCGGGCATCATCGGGAGAGCCGACCGAGCGCACCTGGCTCTCGGGGACCGCCCGACGGGCAAGCTTACCAAGAACGTCCCCCGGCCCGGCCTCGACGAACCCGTCGATGCCCATCTCGGCCATCGCCCGGAGCGAGAGCTCCCACCTCACGGGGGAGGTCACGTGCCGCCCCAGCAGGTCGCGCAGCACGAGCGGTTGGGTCGTCGGCTTACCGCTCGCGTTCGGCACGATGGGGAAGCGGGGCGTGCGGAACTCGATCCTTGACAGGGCCTCCCGGACAGGCTGTACGGCAGATTCCATGAGAGGAGAGTGGAAGGCCCCCGCGACCTGGAGCCGCACGGTCCTGCCGCCGCGGCTGCGCGCGAACTCCTCCGCCCGCTCGACCGCCGACACCGAGCCGGACAACACGACCTGTTTGCTCCCGTTCTCGTTCGCGACGGCCAGGACGTCACCTCGGCCGGCCACCTCACACACGTCGCGCGCCTCCGGGAGCGAGAGCCCGAGCACCGCCGTCATCGCCCCGGGGTTCTCTTCCGAGGCCTTCTGCATCGCCGACGCCCTCACCGCCAACGCCTGCAGTCCACGACGAAGGTCGAGCACCTCCGCCGCGACGAGGGCCGCGTATTCCCCCAGCGAGTGCCCCGCAGCCGCCTCGAACGCGACTCCCTCCGCCTTGAGCACCGAATAAGCAGCGACGTCGCACGCGAAGATGGCCGGCTGCACGATGTCTGTCCGCTTCAGGGACTCCGGGTTGCGGCTGATCTCCATCACGTCCCATCCGAGGGCCTTCGACGCTCGATGCAGGACCCTCTTGCTGGCCTTGTGTTGGAGCCATGGGTCGGCCATCCCCGGATACTGCGACCCCTGCCCGGGAAAGAGGACGGCTAGCCGCATGGTCGATGGATGAGTCGGGGCGATTGGTACGCGCGAAGAAGCGCCCTCCGGCCGAGGCCCGAGGCGCCGAAGAGTTGCAGGCCCACGAGAGCACAGACCCGGCCCTCGGGGCCATGGTTACAGCCCCGGCTGGACGCCCTCACCACCACGAGGTTGTACCACCAACGGGCGAAAGACAAAATCAGCCAGCCTCGAGGACGTTTTCCCAGGACAGATGGAAAGATCTGTGCTGGCGTGGGTTGCCAGGTGCTGGGCCCTCCTGTACAAAGTTCCGGTGCGCAAAGGCTGGCTCCAGGGAATTCCGGCCAAGTCTCCCCCCAAACCCGAAGGCCTCACCGGCTTTCTCGGGCGAGACATGGCCGTCGATCTCGGCACGGCGAACACGCTCGTGTACGTCCGTGGCCGGGGGATCGTCCTGAACGAGCCTTCGGTCGTGGCGGTCAACACGTCCACGGGGGCCATCCTTGCGGTCGGCGCCGAAGCCAAGCGGATGATCGGCCGGACCCCCGCGCACATCAAGGCGATCCGCCCTCTCAAGGACGGCGTGATCGCCGACTTCGACATCACGGAGAAGATGCTCCGCTACTTCATCCAGAAGGTTCACCACCGGCGATTCATGGCCAAGCCGCGCGTGGTCGTGTGTGTGCCCTCGGGGATCACGGGAGTGGAGCAACGCGCGGTGGAGGAGGCCTCGATCTCGGCGGGGGCCAGGGCTGCCTTCATCATCGAGGAGCCAATGGCGGCGGCGATCGGCGCCGGCCTCCCGATCCACGAGCCCTCCGGAAACATGGTCGTGGACATCGGCGGGGGAACGACCGAGGTCGCGGTCATCTCGTTGGGAGGCGTGGTCACGTCCACGTCGATTCGGGTCGGCGGGGACGAGCTGGACGAGGCCATCATCCAGCACGTCAAGAAGGAGTATTCCGTGGCGTTGGGTGAGCGCACCGCGGAGGCCATCAAGCTCGCCATCGGCTCGGCCTTCCCCACGGCCGACGACATGCTCGCCGAGATCAAGGGCCGGGACCTGGTGAGCGGGCTCCCCAAGACCATCCACGTGACCGCTGAGGAGATCCGCCGGGCCATCGAGGAGCCGGTCAACTCGATCATCGACGCCATCAAGAACACGCTGGATCGATGCCCTCCGGAGCTGGCCGCGGACCTCATGGACAAAGGGATCGTCCTCACCGGCGGAGGGGCCCTCCTCAAGGGGATGGACGAGCGCCTGAAGCACGAGACCGGGATGCCCATCCACGTAGCCGAGAACCCGCTGTCGTGCGTGGCCATCGGATCTGGCAAGTGCCTGGAGGAGTTCGAGGTCCTCAAGCGAGTGCTGATCTCCTCGAACCGGGGCTAAGCTTCGGCTCATGGCGCTCTATTCGCGCCCTCGCAACACCCGCCTCCTGGTGGTGAGCCTCGTGATGATGAGCCTCCTCACCATCACCGTGGACTACCGGGGAGGCGAGAAAGGACCACTGGAGGTGGCGGGACAGGGAGCCCTCCAGGTGGTGGTGGCGCTCCAGTCCGCGGTCTCCAATATCGTCCGGCCGATCGGGTCGTTCTTCTCCGGCATCGCCAACATCGGGTCGCTGCGATCGGAGAACGAGAAACTCAAGGCGCAGATCAAGGCGTTGGAGGCTCGACAAGGGCAGACGGTCTCCGATAGACGCGTGATCCAGGAGCTGACCAGCCTCCTGAAGCTCTCGGAGGACCTCAAGCTGAAAGGCGCCGCCGGGCGAGTGGTGGGGGAGAGCGTCAGCAACTTCGAGTGGTCCGTGACGGTCAACAAGGGATCGGCCGACGGCGTCCAGTTGAACGACGCCGTGGTGAGCGGCGAGGGCTTGGTTGGTCACGTCATCAGCGTGGCTCCAACCGCGTGCGTGGTCCAGCTCATCATCGACCCGGACTCCGCGGTGGCAGGACGGTTGGCGAGCTCCGGAGAGACAGGCCTGGTCGTGGGGCAGCGGAGCAGACCGCTTACGATGGACTTGGTCAACGCGAACGCGAGGGTGAATACTGACGAGCTGGTCGTGACGTCCGGGTACCAACGAGGCTTGTACCCGCCGGAGATTCCCATCGGGAAGGTGTCCCACAATTTCGCCAGGCCGGGCAGCCTGACCACCACCATCGAGCTCATACCGGCGGTGGACTTCTCCGCCCTCGAGTACGTTCTCGTCGTCACCGGATGACCAGCAATCGTGGAGCTAGGACAGGTGACGTGGGTCGCTGGGTAGACTGGGCCGATGCGACGGACCCTCTCGTGGGCGGCGGTCGTCCTGACGGCGCTCGTGCTCCAGTCAACGGTGTTCGCCCAGGTGAAGCTGGCCGATGCCAAGCCCGACCTCGTCTATCTGGTGACCATCGTGCTGGCCTTTCTGGAGGGTCCTGCCCCCGGGGCGATCGCCGGGTTCTTCGGAGGCATGGCGGAGGATTTCCTGCTGGATCAGCCGAAGGGGATCACCGCGCTGACGCTGACGCTGGTCGGCTATGCCGTGGGGACCATCCGCCAGTACGTGGTCACGCCGAGCCCGATCCTGCCGGTCCTGGTCGTGGGGGCAGCGACCACCGTCGCCGTGCTGTTCAACCAGCTCATTGCGTTCCTCCTGGGCCAGCTCACGGTGGGGGCCGGGTACGTGCTCAAGGTGGCGCTCCTGGAAGGCGTCTACAACGCGGTGCTCACGCCGTTTCTCTTTCCCGTGATCCGCAGGGTGGCCGAATCCTCGCGGACGAGGAAGGTCTACCGCTGGTGAGATCAAGTGACTGAGTCGAAGACCCGGACCCGGATGAAGGTCCTGGCGGGGCTGGTCGTGTTCATGTTCGCCGCGCTGACCACGAGGCTGTGGTTCCTCCAGGTGCTGGCGACGGAGGAGTTCGGGAAGATGGCGGAGGAGAATCAGGTGCGTCTGGTTCCGCTCCAGCCGTTGCGCGGGCTGATCCTGGACCGCGACGGCAATATCCTGGCCGGGAACCGGCCTTCCACCATCGTCACTGTGGACCGCATGGCGATGAAAGGCAATGAGGAACAGGTCCTGTTCCGCCTGTCGACGCTCCTCGACATCCCCGTGACCGATCTGCTGGACCGGCTGAACAGTGTCAAGTACCTGCCCTACCAGCCCGTCCCCGTGGCCGAGGACGTCCCCAAGGAGGTCGTCTTCTACATCGAGGAGCACCGCACCGAGTTTCCGGGTGTGAGCTACCAACTTGGGGCGGTCCGCAGCTACCGGTACGGGTCCCTGGCTGCTCACGTCCTCGGATGGACGGGGGAGATCTCGGACCAGCAGCTCGCGCAGCCGGAATTCAAGAACGCTCACTATCGCCCCGGAGCCATCGTCGGGAAATCGGGCGTCGAGCAGGCCTATGAGCACTATCTGTACGGCGACTCCGGATACCGCGAGATCCAGATCAACGCGCAGGGGAGGGTACTCGACGAGGACTTCGGCATCTCTGCAGCGACGCAGGGCAACAACTTGGTGCTATCGATCGACGGCAAGGTCCAACAGCTCGCCGAACAGAGCCTCGAGCTCGGGATCGAGCTCGCCCGGCGCACGGCTGATAGAACGTCCGGACAGTACCTGAAGGCCCCGGCAGGCGCGGTCATCGTCATGGACCCCCGGAACGGAAAGATCGTCGCCATGGCCTCGTACCCGAACTTCGATCCGGCCGTGTTCCTCGGCGGCTTGAACCTCAAGGAAGCGCACTCGCTGGACCTGTGCTTCGGGAAGAAGCGCTGTCCCGAGCCCAGCCACGACAATCCTCTCCTCAACCGCGCATCCCAGGGCCTGTATCCGGCAGGGTCGACCTTCAAGCCGTTCGTGGGCGTGGCCGCGCTCAAGGAGAAGTTCGCCAAACCGAACGGCCAGTACCCCTGTCCATCCATCTACTACGCCCCGATCGACCCGACCCGCCACCCGTTCCACAACTGGTCGACCCTCAACTACGGCAACCTCTCGCTGGCGAACGCGCTCGCGTACTCGTGCGACACGGTCTTCTACAAGTTCGGGTACGACTTCTGGCTCCGATATCACCGTTCAGGCCAGAAGAACCAGCTGATGCAGAACGACCTGGCCTCGATGGGGTTCGGCAAGAAGACGGGGATCGACCTGCCGGCTGAGCAGCATGGGCGGATCCCCGACCACCAGTACGTGAAGAACCTGTACGACAGCAATCCCTGCTTCTATGGCAGCCAGTACAGGAGCGCCAGCGGGAGGCCCCGCTGCTCCTTCCTCGGCTGGCTGCCGGGTGACGCCATCAACCTGTCCATCGGCCAGGGGTTCATGACGGTCACTCCCTTGCAGCTGGCCGTGGCGTATTCGGCGATCGCTAACGGCGGCACCCTGTACGCCCCCCGGGTGGTCGACCGCATCGAGTCCCCCGACGGCGACGTCATCCGCAAGTTCGAGCCCCAGTTCACCGGGACCCTTCCGATCCCTCGCCGCCAGGTGTTGTACCTGAGGAACGCGTTGAAGGGAGTGACGAGGTATGGGACGGCCCACTCGTCCTTCGAAGGGTTCCCCCTCAACCGGATCCCCGTGGCCGGCAAGACGGGAACGGCCGACATCATCCCCCTGCAGCCCACGTCGTGGTTCGCGGCCATCGCCCCGGCCGATCACCCGAAGTACGTCGTGGTCGGCATGGTGGAGGAGGGGGGGCACGGATCCACGACGGCCGCCCCACTCGTCCGGCGCGTGTTGGAGGGGCTGTTCGGACTGCATCCAGCGCCCCAGCTGAAGGCCGGATCGGCGGTGGACTGATGGGGTGGTCCAGGGGGGTAGCGGCAACGAGCGAAGCGAGGAGATGAGTAGTGGCGCAACTTGATCTCGCCGCGGTCGGTCGCCACCAATCCGTCGCCGCTGAGGAGTCGCCCACTCGCCACGTGGACCTGGCGCTGGTGGCGACTGCGGTGGCCCTCGCGCTCATGGGTCTAGCGATGGTCTATTCGGCCACCAACAAGAGCCTTTCGGCCCTTGGGAACGACCCCGGCTTCTACCTGAAGAAGCAGGCTGCGTACTTGGTCATGGGAGTCGTCGCGATGGTGGCCGCCGCCGCGATCGATTACCGGCTGTACAAGATCTACGCGGCGTTCCTCTACGCGGGAAGCGTGGCGCTTCTGGCCCTCGTGCAGACGCCCTTAGGGGCGACCGCCAAGGGCGCCCAGCGGTGGTTCCAGTTCGCCGGCTTCCAATTCAGCCCTTCGCTGTTCGCCCGACTGGGGCTCATCCTCGTCCTGGCCGCCTATCTGTCGGAGGTGAAGGAGCTCAATCTCACGAGCATCGTCCGGGCGACCACCCTGGCCGCCGTTCCCATGTTCCTGGTGTTCATCCAGCCGGACATCGGGACCACGATCATCCTCGCAGCGATCCTGGTGGCGTTGCTGGTGATCTCGGGCGCCAAGTCGCGGCACCTGGCCGTCCTGGCGGTGGCGGCAGCCATCACGATCTTCGGCGCCTTCCAGCTCCACATCATCAAGGACTATCAGATCCAGCGGCTGACCAGCTTCCTGGACCCTCAGTCGGACGTCCAACGGGCCGGATACAACAAGCAGCAGGCGGAGATCGCCATCGGCGCGGGAGGCCTCGTCGGAAAGGGATACCTCCGCGGGTCCCAGACGAACCTCGACTACGTGCCCGCCCAGCACACCGACTTCATCTTCACCGTGGTCGGGGAGGAGCTTGGGTTCATCCGCGGGGCGGTGCCTCTCCTGGTCCTGTTCGGGATCCTGTTATGGAGGGCCTTCCGCATCGCGCTGTTAGCAAAGGACCCCTTCGGCACCTTCGTGGCCGTGGGGGTGGCGGCCATGATCGCCATCCAGGTCTTCGTCAACGTCGGGATGACCATCGGGATCATGCCGATCACCGGCATCCCGCTGCCGTTCATCTCCTACGGGGGAAGCGCGCTGATCGCCGACTTCATCGGCATCGGCCTGCTCCTCAATGTCCACATGCGGCGGCTCCTCTGATCTCCCGTTGCTGGTCAGGGCCCCTTTTCACCCCCTACCGGGAATACAAGGGGCCGCTGCTATCCTTGATAGAGGTGTACCCGGGACTCCAGGTTGGCGTGCCGGAGGAGATGTCCTTCGTAGCCGGCCCCCGGGGCGTGGCAAGTGGCCGCGTGATCAGGCAGGCAGCCCGCCGGTCCCCGTCGGGACCGGGTCCGGAGCGCCGCGAGCAGGCTGCGAGGCCAGGAAGAGGTGTCCCCGTGCGTGTCGACGCGGGTGAAGTGAGGCGGATAGCACCACCCACAAGGTCTTTGCTGCATCGTGTGTCCCCGCCTGGCGCCCGACTCCCGGTCCTCTTCATCCAGGCCTCCTGAGCAGCTGCAGCTCCCGCCTGCGCGCGGTCCAGAAAGCAGGAAGGACGTGCGTTGAGCGAACAGATGAACGAAGTGACGGCCCCCGGGCTCGACGAGCTCGAGGGGTCAGGAGGCGAATCCGGAGACGAGCACGCCGCCCCGGGGTCACCGCGACCCAGGCGAAGGCGACGGCGCCGTTCGGGGCGACGACCCTCCACCCAGGCAAAGGCCTCCGAGACGGGCGAGAACGTCTCCGTGAGCCGTGCCCAGAATGCCGAGGCGGTGTCCGGCGATGTAGCGGGGCCTGCGCCGGGAGCTGACGAAGGGCCTGCAGACGCCGGCCCGCAGGAGGGACCCGCGGTCGGGAAACGATCAGGAAGCGGCCAGCGCAGGCGCCGATCCCGGGGAGGACGTTCGGGGGCCGCGCGGTCGGCCAAGGGCGCGACCACCGAGACGACATCCGGCGCGGCCGCCGTCGAGCAATCGAGTCAGGGTGAGGTGGAGCTCGTAGAGGGAACGTCGGACTCGGGTGAACCCTCCCCCGCGCCGAGGGCCAGACGTCGTCGCCGAAGAGGAGGGCGAGGCAGATCCGGGCGCAAGCCGGCCCCGGTCGCCCAAGAAGAGGTCGAGCCGGCGACAGACGAAGCGGTGGCCGCCGAAGGAGTCACGGAGGCCGAGGCGACCGAAGAGGCCGAGCCGCCTGCTGAGAAGAAAGCGGCGCGTTCCCGGAAGCCCACCGGAACGAGGAAGCGGGCCTCCACGGCTCGCACGCGGACGAAGGCTGCCGAGGCGAACCAGTCCGAGGAGCCCGCCGCATCCGAAGACGCCGAGACGGAGGAAGCCCCACGCACACAGACGCGGACAGCTCGCCGCGTTCGGCCCACCCGGAGACGCCGAGAGCCGACCGCTCCGATCAAGCGCGTTTCCGACAAGGTGATGCTCATCACCGAGATCGGCGACCGCGACCAGATCGCCGTCCTGGAAGATCGGACGCTGGTCGAGCACTACATCACCCGAGCCGGTGCTCGGTCCATGGTCGGCAACATCTACCTGGGGAAGGTCCAGAACGTCCTGCCTGGGATGGAGGCCGCCTTCGTCGACATCGGACGGGGACGGAACGCGGTCCTGTACGCGGGGGAGGTCTCTTACGACGAGGACGTGGACGGCCAGACGCCCCGCATCGAGCAGGTGTTGAGGGGCGGCCAGAACATCATGGCCCAGATCACCAAGGATCCCATGGGGGGGAAGGGTGCCCGGCTGACCCAGGAGATCAGCCTTCCCGGCCGGTTCCTGGTGCTGGTGCCGAACTCACAGGTCTTCGGGATCAGCCGCCGGCTCCCCGACAAGGAGCGGGCGCGGCTGAAGGACATCCTGAAGAAGGTTCGCCCTGCCGAGCACGGCGTGATCGTGCGGACCGCGGCAGAGGGGGCGGACGCCGGCGACCTCGAGGCGGACCTCGCCCGGCTCAACGTGGAGTGGGAGAAGATCGCCAAGAGCGCCAAGCGCGGAAAGGCGCCCCGGGTCCTGTACGAGGAACCCGAGCTCACCGTTCGGGTGGTCCGGGACCTGTTCACCGCCGGTGAGTTCCGGGAGATCATCACCGACTCGGTGCCGATCTACGACCAGGTCGTCGCATACCTCCAATCGGTCGCTCCCGACCTGGTTCCCAAGGTCCGCATGCACGAGGGGCCGTTGCCTCTGCTGGAGGCGCATCACGTCACCGAGCAGATCCACAAAGCGTTGGAGCGGAAGGTGTGGCTTCCGTCCGGGGGTTACATCGTCATCGACCGGACCGAGGCCATGACGGTCATCGACGTCAACACCGGAAAGCACGTGGGGAAGGCCAATCTCGAGGAGACGGTAACGAAAACCAACCTCGAGGCCGCGGAGGAGATCGCCCGCCAGCTCCGCCTGCGGGACATCGGCGGGATCATCATCATCGACTTCATCGACATGCTGCTCGAGAAGAACAAGGACAAGGTCATCCAGACGCTCCGGAACGCCATGGCCCAGGACAAGACGCGGTCCCAAGTGTTCGACATCGGGCCGCTGGGGCTGCTGGAGGTCACCCGGAAGCGGGTGTCGGCCGGGCTGCTGGAGTCCTTCTCGGAGACCTGTCCCACGTGTGAAGGGCGAGGCATCCTGCTCACGCACAAGCTGTAAGACCTCGCCCGGCCGGGGCGGAGGTGTGGACCGGCTTCCTCGGAGGCCGGTCGGCTACCATGGAAGCCAGTCCGCTTTGAAGGAACTTCTGGAGGAATCCCAATGTATGCGGTGATCAAGGCAGGCGGGAAGCAGCACAAGGTCCAGGCAGGCGACGTCATCGAGATCGAGCTGGTCCACGGCGGTCACGACGGGGCGGTCACGTTCACGCCTCTGCTGGTGGTGGACGACGACGGCAAGTCCCACTTCGGCAAGGAGCTGGCCAAGGCCCAGGTGAAGGGGAAGCTCGTCGGCCAAGAGAAGGGCGACAAGGTCAAGATCTTCAAGTACCGGCCCAAGACCGGGTACGCCCGGCGCCAGGGACATCGCCAGATGCACACGCTGGTGGAGATCCAGGAGGTCACCCTGCCCAAGCGGGCGTCAGCGAAGAAGGCGGATGCGCCCGAGCCCGAGCTCGAGGCCGCCCCGGCTCCGAAGGGCGGCGAGGGGGGCTCGGCGGCGTCTGCCGGAACGGGCGCGGAGGCGGCAACCTCGGGCGAGCCCGCCACTGCCGAGGAGTGAGGCACACCGACCCCCGGTCGCCGAGATCGCGTCTGTTACCCTAGGTCTCGCTATGGCACACAAGAAGGGCGGAGGCTCGTCCAGGAACGGCCGCGACTCCAAGTCCAAGAGGCTCGGGGTGAAGAGCTTCGAGGGCCAGACGGTTCCGGCCGGCTCCATCCTGGTACGGCAGCGGGGGACGAAGATCCACCCGGGCATGGGCGTGGGCAAGGGTGGCGACGACACGCTGTTCGCCAAGGTCCAGGGCCTCGTCCAGTACCACAGCTCCGGCGGCCGGCGCGTCGTCTCCGTCGTTCAGTCGCAATCCCAGTAGGTCAGCTTCCGACCCTCGAGACCTCGTCTTATCTTTCGACCTGCGCACTCCTGATCGCCATCACCCAGCGTTCGACTTCGTCGCGCTTGGTGGAGCTCGCCACCTTCAGCTTGATCACCGCCCGGCGTTTCGTGACGAACTTGTCTATGACTCTGAGCGCGGATCCCGCCTGAGCCAGGGGCGGAGGCTGGACGAAATAGAAGCCGATAACGGACGGTGCGTTCGGCAGGTCGACGGAGACCTCAAGCACGGGCGATCCGAGCGACCGGTGGACGCGGACGATCGAGCTCACCGGAAGGACCGTTTCCGACGCCCGACCTCCCTCCGGCTCGAAGACCAGGGTCTTGTCGTCGAGGCGAAGGGTGCCCTTGACCCCCGTCATCTCCGTCCGGCTGTGAACCATCCAAACCGTGCTGGTCGGGGCCATCTTGAAGGGAGCGTACCGCCCGGCGTGAGCGTACGAGAGCGAGGGTCATAATCGCCGTCTGATGCTCGTCGATCAGGCAACGATCTTCGTGAAGGCCGGGGATGGAGGCCACGGCAGCTCGTCTCTGCGTCGCGAGCCGTTCCAACCGAAGGGCGGTCCCGACGGAGGAGACGGCGGCAAGGGCGGGGAGGTCATCCTCCTTGCGGATCCCTCGCTCTTCGACCTGTCCGGGTATCGAGATCGGCCGCACCACCGGGCCAAGGACGGCCGACCCGGGTCGTCGAACAAGCGGCACGGGGGCAACGGCGAGGATCTGGTTCTCCCGGTCCCGGACGGCACCATCGTCAGGGACGAGCAGGGCCTCCTGGCCGACCTGGTGGGGGACGGGGCCAGCGTGGTCGTGGCCAGGGGCGGCCGAGGTGGACGAGGGACCGCCTCGCTGGCCTCCGCCAGGAATCGAGTCCCGCGCGTGGCCGAGCGCGGAGAGCCGGGTGAAGAGGCACGGCTCGAGCTCGAGCTTCGCCTGGTTGCCGACGTGGCGCTGGTCGGCCCGCCCAACGCGGGGAAGTCGACCCTTCTCTCCAGGCTGACCGCGGCTCGCCCAAAGATCGCCGACTATCCGTTCACCACCACCGAGCCCAACCTGGGAGTGGCGGGCGAGGACGAGCGCTTCGTAGTTGCCGACGTGCCCGGCCTGATCGAAGGGGCTCACGAAGGGAAGGGCCTGGGGCTCACCTTCCTTCGTCATGTCTCGCGGTGCAGAGTCCTGGTGTACGTGATCGATCTCTCCGGCGATCCCGAGGGCGACCTGGCCTCTGTTCGCAAGGAGGTCGCCGCGTTCGACCCATCCTTGGTTGCGCGGCGCTCGCTCGTGGCGGGGACGAAGGCGGACCTCCTCCCGCCCGACCACGGACCGCTGCCTCGAGACATCGACCTGGCCGTCTCCGGGGTGACCGGGGAGGGTGTGGACACGCTCGCCTCGCGCATCGCGGAAGAGGTCGCCGCGGCCCGGGCGGCGGAACCGGCCCGCTCCTCCTACGTGGTCCTCCGGCCAGGTCGGGAGCCGTTCGTCGTCAAGCGAGAGGGTGAGCACTACGTGGTGGTCGGGCCTCGCGTGGAGCGGTGGGTCGCGGAGACGGATCTCGAGGATCCCCGGCAGGTCGCGGCGCTTCAGCGCCGGCTGGTCCGGGCGGGAGTGGAACGGAGGTTGGCCGAGGCCGGAGCGCGCCGGGGAGACGAGGTCGTCATCGGCGGGCGCGCCTTCGAGTTCATCCCCGAAGATAATGGGCGCGATGGCGACGAAGCGTGAGCTCCTGGCGGCCGAGGATGTGGGGTGGACCGAGTTCCTCGGCCTGGTGGAGTCCCTGACCGCCGACCAGATGGTGGAGCCCGGTTACTACCCGGAGGGGTGGTCCGTGAAGGACCTCCTCGGCCACATCGGCGGCTGGCAGGCCGAAGCCGTGCAGGTGCTCGAGCAGATCCGGATGGGGACCTTCACGTCCTCGCGGGTGGACGTCGATGCCCTCAATCGACAGCTTTACGAAGCCAACAGGGACGTGCCCCTGCCTGTGGTCAGGGCGGAGTGCTGGTCGGCCCGAAACCGGATGCTCGAGGAGTGGAATGCCCTGCCCGAGGTCACCCCGGACGCGGAGGAATGGTTCGTGGAATCAGGGGCCAACCACTACGCGGAGCACAACGGCCGGCTGCACGAGTGGGTCGGCGAGCTGGGGCCCCGATAGGCCCTGTCCATAGGGGGAGCTTCCCCCGATCGGCCCTGGTCCGCCCGTAGAATCCGAGCCGTGGGCCGACCCGAGCGCCTCGGGGTCATGGGCGGGACCTTCGACCCCATCCACTACGGACACCTCGTCACCGCGGAAGCGGCGCTCTGGAAGTTCAGCCTGGACAAGGTGCTGTTCGTGCCGAGTGGCCACCCTTGGATGAAGGAGCACAAGGAGGTCAGCCCGCCCGAGCACAGGTACCTCATGACCGTGATTGCCACTGCCAGCAACCCAAGGTTCTCGGTCTCACGGATCGAGGTGGACCGTGAGGGGCCGACCTATGCCCTGGACACGCTTCAGGAACTCCGCCGAAAGGCCGAGGAAGAAGTTGAGCTGTTCTTCATCACGGGGGCGGATGCCATTCTCGAGATCTTTCAGTGGAAGGACCCCGACGAGGTCCTTTCGATGGCGCACTTCATCGCGGCCACGCGTCCGGGATACGACATCGCCCGGTTCGAGCAGGCCGCGCCCTCGAGCCGTCCCAACATCTCGGTGATGGACATCCCGGCTCTGTCGATCTCCTCGACGGACATAAGGCGACGTGTTCATGACGGGGAGCCCATCCGGTATCTGGTCCCGGAAGGCGTGCACGCGTACATCCACAAGATGGGCCTGTATAGGGAGCCCGCATGAGAGGGAAGGCGAAGCGTCGGGCCACCGGGTTCGAGGAGCGGTGGGTCTCCACCGGGCCGCGCTCGCAGCGGATCGGACCTCCTCCGGCTGCAATCGATGAGGACCTCCCTCCACTCAAGGACTGGCCGCCACCGGAGATCGTGGCGCGGTGGGAGGCGAGGAAGGAAGCCACCCGCAAGCGCCGGGGGGCCCGGCGCAAGGTGTTCGTGTGGATGGCGATCGCGGCCGTCCTGGTCGCGGGGATCGTCGCCGCCATTCGCCTCACTTCGAAGGGAGATGCCCCACGGAAGGCGCCCGTGGCCGCGGCTCCACCCTCCCTGGTCGTGTGGGGGGTGAACGTGCAGGCGGCCTCGTTCGTCGCCGTCATATCGAACCCGGGGGACCTCGGGCCCGTGGCCGTGGTGATCCCCGATGAGACCCTCGTGGATATCCCAGGGGGTCCTGGGACCGTGGGGGCTGCCGCCGGGGAGCCGGGAATGCTGGTCGCCGCCGCCCAGGCCACCCTGGACCGCCGGATCGACCACTACGTGCTGATGAGCGACCTCGATCTCGGCGACCTGATCGACCGGATCGGCCCGATCGAGCTGCGCCTCGAGGAGCCCTTCCTGTGGAACGGGCGCACCTTCGGTCCGGGCCCGGCCCGGCTCACGGGTGGTCCCGCGGTGGGATACCTCGAGGCCGGAACCGAGCTGGACCGCACCGCCCGTTGGGAGGAGGTCCTCACCGGGATCTTCACTTCGAACGCCACCCCCTCGCGGTGGAACGGCGCCCTGGGAAGGGCGGACTCGGTCCAGGCGGTCCGATCAGCCTTCCTCGATGCTCGCGAGGCCGCCGTCCTGGAGATCCCGACGGCGCCGTCGGAGGGTGGAGGCCTGCTAGCCGACCCGGACGACGTGGCCGGCTTCCTCCAGGGCCATCTGGGGCCGCCGGGGACGCCCCTGTTCCGGGTGATCGTGTTGAACGCGAACGGACGCAAGGATGACGTTGTCGCGATCGACAGCCGCCTGGCCCTACTGGGCTACCGCGTGGTGGCCGCTCAGAAGGCCAGGTCGCCACTGGCCCTCACCCAGATCGTCGCCGCCGACGAATCATTCCTCGCCAAGGCCAGCGAGGTTCAGGCTATCCTGGGGGTGGGAAGTGTCTACGTCGGCTCCGAATCCAGCGGAGTCGCCGACATCACGATTGTCGTAGGAAAGGACTTCAAGTCAGGTTGACGGGCGCAGGGAAGCGGTTCGCGGCTCGGTGACGGACCCAGGGGAGCTCGCCTCGTTGGCGGCCCGGGCCGCGTCCTCCAAGCAGGGGGAAGCCATCGTGGTCCTGGATGTCCGCGATCTGATCACGATCACGGACTACTTCGTGATCGCGTCCGGCACCTCGGACCGGCAGGTCAAGACCATCGCGGAAGAAGTTCTGGCGAACCTGAAGGGGCTGGGGGTGAGGCCGGTGCGCCAGGAAGGAGAGCCGGCCGCGGGCTGGGTGCTCCTGGACTTCGTGGACTTCGTGGTCCACGTGTTCAGCAGCGACCGGCGTGAGTTCTACCGACTGGACAACCTGTGGGCCGACGCGCCGGTCGTGGACTGGGGCGAGAAGGCCGAAGCGGCCTCACGGTAGTTTCGGCCGTCTCCGGCGAACGGCGTAGGCGCCGTACGATCCACAGCGGTTCGCTTTCACCCGGCGAAGAGGCAACCTGACAGGTCCCGCGTCGGCCTGTCGAAGGCCAGACCAGGGACGGCCCTACTTGTGAGAGACATTGGAGGAAGGGATGCCTCGTTCAAAGCGGAAGCCAATCAAGGTCCTCCGTCCGATCACCATTCTTGCCGTCGGGATCGCGGCGCTCGTGGCCGCCACGACCCCGGCCCCGGCGATCACGGGCGGCTCCGAAGACACTGGGAACATCTATTCCAACGTCGGAATGCTCGTGTTCTATCAGCCGGACGGCAGGTTCCGGTGCTCCGGGACGCTGGTCGCGCCCCGAGTGTTTGTCACCGCCGCCCACTGCGCCTTCCGTGATATCGGAAAGGTGATCGTCACCTTCGACCCTGTCATCTCCCGAACCCAGGAGGAGGCCGAGATCGACATCCCGCGTGCATCCGATGACAGCGGCCCGGAGGACGGCATCTCCGAGATCGGGTTCCTCCCGGGCGACATCGTGCCTCCGGACTACGAAGGGGAGCAGACCTGGTTCCTCGGGACGCCCCGGACGCACCCGGACTACAGCGACTTCACCGACATCAAGAACTGGAACGACACGGGCGTGGTGATCTTCGACTCGGCACCCGGCGTTCCGACCACCCCTCTGGCTCCCGAGAACTACCTCGACCAATTCCAGCAGCCGCTGCTCAACCACACTGAGTTCCTGGTGGTCGGCTATGGCACGGAGGTGCGCCAATCAGAGGACCCGCCCCGGCCGCCGACCCCTGAGCGCCAGCCCATCGTCCGCCGGTACACGACCGAGATCGGCCAGAAGCTTACGGACCAGGTCCTGCAGACCAACGGCAACGAGCACGATCCTCGTGCCGGTGGCGGGACGTGCTTCGGGGACTCGGGCGGTCCGCTCATGAGGGATGGGTATCTCAGCGCCGATACGAGCTACGGGTTCACCAACAACTGCCGGTATCTCGGCGGCTATCAGCGCGTGGACATCCCGATCGTCCGCAACTGGCTGCTCGACTGCATCGCAGACCTGGTCTGTCCCACGAAGCCGTAGAGGAGCTCAACTAGACTCGGCAGGGGTGCCCGAGTTTGATCTGCGCCTGAGCGACGGTCGCACGCTGCACGTCTACGACACGGGTGAGAAGGACGCCACCCTCGTCGTGTTCTGGCATCACGGCACGCCCAACATCGGCACGCCCCCCGAGCCGTTGTTCCCTGCCGCAGCCCGGCTCGGCATCCGCTGGGTTTCTTTCGACCGCCCCGGATACGGACGGTCTACCCCTCACCAGGGTCGGAGCATCGGATCGGCCGCAGCGTACGTGTTCAGCATC
>JBKPAF010000030.1:0-17365 GCA_046726275.1 Actinomycetota bacterium | reverse complement strand
GTATTGCACGAGGGCAGTCGCACCGGTCCTGTTGGGAAAGGGTGACGGGTGCGTGCTGAACATCTCGTCGGTGGCCGGGTTCATCGCCAGCCCAGGGCTGACGTATTACGCCAGCGCGAAGGCGGCGCTGATCAGCTTCACCAGGACGGTGGCCCAGGAGTGGGCGGCGCAGAGGGTCCGGGTCAACGCGCTGGCCCCTGGATGGATCGAGACCGAGATGAACGAGCCGGCCCGCCAGATGCTCCCCGAGTTCAATCGGAGGGTCCTCGAATCGATCCCGCTAGGCCGGTGGGGGACGCCCGAGGACGTGGCGGGCGCGGCCCTCTTTCTGTGCTCGCCGGCAGCGTCCTTCATCACGGGCTCGGTGCTCGTCGTCGACGGCGGGCAGACGCTGTCCACGCTCACCGGGCTGTGAGCGCATGAACCTGGCGGATGCGGTCACGGTCGTCACGGGAGCGTCCTCGGGGATCGGGAGATCCACCGCTCTCGCGCTCGCCGCCGAGGGCGCCCACGTGGTCCTGGCCGCCAGGAGGTCGGACGTGCTGGAGGAGGTCGCTGCGCTGGTCGCTCGAACCGGACGACGGGGCCTGGTCGTCCCGTGCGATGTCACGGACCTGGAGCAGGTCGAGGAGCTGCGTCGAAGGGCCGACGAAGCGTTCGGGCGGTGCGACGTCTTGGTGAACAATGCCGGAGTTCCCGGAGGAGGCCCGTTTGCCGCGCTTACCATGGACCAGATCGAACGCATCGCCAGGACCAACTATCTCGGTGTGCTGTATTGCACCAAGGTTTTCCTCCCGATGATGGTGTCCGCGGGACGCGGGCACGTGGTGAACGTGGCATCCCTCGCCGGGCGATTCGCCGTCCCGGGATCATCCGTGTACTGCTCGACGAAACATGCCGTGGTCGCCTTCTCCGAGGCGCTGTACTACGAGCTGGCCCCGAGCGGCATGGTGGTCACGGCGATCAATCCGGGCCTGGTGGCGACCGAGGGCTTCCCCCACGGCGACGCGGTGCGATCCGGCAGAAAGGTCATGTCACCCGACCACGTCGCTCGGCTGATCGTCAAGGTGATAAAAGAAGGGATCGGCCCGGAGCGATCGATCCCTCGGTGGATGGCTGCCCTCCAGGCATTTCGCGTGCTGGCCCCCCCGGTCTATCGCTTGGGGCTCCGACAGGTGACCAAGCGCACCCTCCGCCCAACCCCGGCGCGCGATCCTTAGGAAAAAGCCGAATTCGGGCTTGCGCCGGACGACCCAACGGGCGTTAACTTCCTCTGTGCCAAGCGAGGCAACTACCTCTGGGCAAAGCGAGAAGGTCAAGCGACTGGTCGTCACGTACGCCTTCTCTCGCAATCCGCGCGATGACTTCGTCGAGTGGATTAGGGAGGTCGCGGAGCACGACGACAGGATCCGCCTCGCCGTCTCCTTGAGAGAGGACTCCCACAGATATCGGGCATTCCTCATCCTGTACGTCACGACGCGGAAGGAAGGACATGACCTGGCCCACGATCTCCTTGGGACCCAGGTCGCCCACGAGAACAACAAGGGCCCGAGGGGCCTGAAGACCATCTAGGCGAGGATCATGGGCGAAGGATACGTACGCGTCTGGGTGAAGGGGGGCGATGACCTGGCGGACGAACTCCTGCTCCGCTGGAACGACGACTGGTTCGCCGAGCATGCCCCGGGTGCCCAGTACATCGGCTCGGCCAGGGTCGGTCACGACGGCTCGGTACCCGGTCCCGACCGATGCCAGGTCTTGATTGGGGTCCGAGGAGAGGACGATGCGATCAATGGGGCGGCGGAGGCCCTGGGCGCCGAGGAGGAGGTCAAGCGTACCGAACTCCTCCTGGTGGAAGAAACCATCGTGAACCGCCCGGCTGAAGAGGAGATCTTTCCGCTAAAGCCGGACGGCGGCTAGGTCCCGGCCCAGAGCGACCTCCTTCAAGGACCGGAGTTCCTCAAGCACCGGCATGGACCGCTCGAGGTGAGTTCGTGCGTCATCGCGTCGGTTCGCCTGCACCAAGGCGCCGGCGAGGAGCAGGCCTGTGCGAGCCGATTCCCAACGTGCCCCGAGCTCGGAGAAGCCTTCTCGCGCCCTGCCGAGCAAGGCCAATGCCGGCTCGATCTCCCCCCGGCTGAGTGACATGACGCCTTCGAGTCGGTCGGCGAAGAACGGGAGGGCCAGCAGACCGGCTTCGGCGGAATGGCGCCGGGCCTCATCCAGAACTCCGGGCGCCGCGTCCCACGCTCGCTGATCGGCGAGGACGTCGCACAGAGCCTCCAGGCGGTACCCGCGGCCCCATCCGAACCCTTCCTCAGGCCGGGACAGGAGATCACGGGCCGCCTCGTGGTCACCTCGCCGGCTGAGGAGCAGCGCCTTCCACACCCACCAGCCCGGCGAAGGGCGCACCTCGGCGCTCTCCAACCAGGAGAGGATCCCGAGCATGCGCTCCGCCGAGGCCTGGTCTCCCTGGACTTCGTGCACGAACGCTGCCGCAGCCACGTGATCCGAGGCGAACCCCGGTGGCCGGTCGCGCCGCTCGCCCAGAAGCTCCGCCAGCTCGGTTACGTCGTGCCAGAACGCATCCCACTCGCCGAGACGGCATCTGGCCACGGCCCGGAAGTCGAGGCAGTACATCCCCATCAGCTGGGCGCCGGGGATGGTCCGGGCCACCCCGTCGTCCGCGAACCGCACCGCCTGTCGGTACCGGCCGACCTGGAACGCGGCCCAGGCAGCCACCGCGTAGACGTCGCCGACCTCGAGCGGATCACCCAGATCGTCGACGAGCTGCAGCCGGCGTTGGACGACCTCCTCCATCCGACCGTACAGCCCGTGGGACTGGTAGTACGAGACCACGCCATCCAGAGCCGCCGAGGCCAGGTCGGCCCGCCCCAGGCGAAGGGCCATGTCCGCCGCGCGTTCTCCGGACTCCCTGGCGCTCTGCATGTCCGCCTCGGTGCTCGTTGATTCGCGGAACGAGTACGGCCAGAAGGCCTGCACGGTCAAGAGGCGAACCCGCTCTTCACTCTCTCCATCGGGAAGATGTCGCAGCCCGATCTCCAGATAGGGCGATGCCTCCTCCTCGATGAGTCTGGCCCGCATCGCCCCCCGGCCTCGCGTGACCACCTCGAGGGCACGGGCGCACAGCCCGGCGACGGCCGCATCCGGCTGGTCCGGCGCGCCCGAGGCGAGCCTGGCGTCCACTGCCTCCTTGAGCGAAGCCCAGGCCAGATCTCCCTGCGTGCTCAGGAAGTAGGTCTCCCCCAGCGCATGGAGAGCCTCGGATCTCTCGAGCGGTCGAGCCGCCACAGACAGCGCCGCCTCGGCCATCCGTTGGGCGGTATCCAGAGACAGCCGTCCACGAGCGAGACGCGATGCTTCAAGGGCGTACCCAAAGGCTTTGGCCCGCATCGCCTCCGCGCCATCGCCGTCGGGCCGGGTCTGATCCCTGGAGGATCGGTACGCCTCAGCGTAGTGGTGGGCGAGCAGCTCGATGAACTCGCCCTGCCGCTCGCCGGCGGTCTCTTCCATCCATCCGGCGACCTCCGCGTGCGCGATGGCCCTCTCTCGCCTCGGAAGACTCTCGTAGGCGACGTCCCTGGTCAGGATGTGCTTGAAGATGTACTCGCGTTCGTCGGCCAAGGACGAGGTCAGACGGGTGAGCACCAACCCCCGATCCTCGAGACTCCCGAGCGCCTGCTCCAATCGTGCCCGGTCGCTACCAAGCAAGCGGGTGAGCGGTCCGGTCCAGAACACCCTGCCGACCACCGCCGCTGACTGAAGCGTCCGTTTCTCGAGCTGTCCCAACAGGTCCATGCGTGCGGCCAGGACGCCCTGGACCGTATCGGGAATCTCCACCTCTCCCGTTGCCCAGGATCGGCCGTGGTCAGCTGTCTCCGACGAAGCCAGCTCGTCCAGGATGTGTCGCGTGATCTCTTCCAGGAAGAAGGCGTTGCCTCCCGCCCGCTCCAGGATCCTCGTCCTGATCCTGGGCGGGAGCGTCTCCTGGTCCTCGAGAAGGAACCCGATCAGTCGTTCGGCATCCTCGAGCGCCAGGGGTTCGAGCAGGATGCTCGAGAAGTTCCATCGCCCGCCGCCCCACTCGGGCCGGCGCCCCGTGAGCTCTGGACGAGCCGGGCAGAGGAACAGAATCGGCCCCTGAACCCGGTCGGCCAGCTCCTCCAAGAGCTCGAAGAGCGCCGTGTCCGCCCAGTGGACGTCTTCGATCACCGCAACGGTCGGCCGGTCCGCCGCCAGGGCCGAGAAATAGGATCGCCACGCCGAGGAGATCTCCACGTTGGCCTGGCGAGGCTCCGCTTCGGCTTGAGTCATCTCTGGATCCTGCAGCCCCACCGTCAGACAGAGAGCCGCCGTGGTTCTGGCCGGATCCGCCGAGATGTCGGGGGACAGGAACTCCTTCCCCAGCAACTGGATCTTCTGAAGGGCGAGCCCGGGAGGATCGCTGTCCAGGACCTGGGCGTGTCCCTTGAGGATCTCAGCGAGAGGCCAGTACGTGACACCTTCGCCGTAGGGCAGGCACCGGCCGCGGACGATCCTCGGGTGGGAATCCAGACGCTCCGTCCACTCCGAGAACTCCCTGACCAGACGGCTCTTCCCCACCCCAGGATCGCCGTAGATCGTCACCAGGTGTGGGTGCCTCTCCGAGGCGACGCGTTCGTAGACGGACTGGAGCAACGTCATCTCACGATCCCGGCCGATCATGGGTGCGCTGAACGCCGGTGTGGCCCGAGCCCCCGGCGGCAGGTCACCGAGAAGCTCGAACGCGTGGACGGTTTCCTCCTTGCCCTTCAGCTTGAGCGCGCCGATCTCGACGAGCTGGAAGTCGTGGGCGGCCCGGGCCACCCTCTCCGATACGCGGATCTGTCCCGGTTCGGCGGACTGCTCGAGCCGGGCGGCCACGTTCACCGCGTCGCCGGTGACCATCCCTTCGCCGGGCCTCGGCGCCGTCACCGCCACCACGTCCCCCATGCTGATCCCGATGCGCATGGCGAGGGTCAGCGCGTGGACCTGCTCCAGCGACCGGTTCAGCCCGCTCAGGGCCCGGCGCATATCGAGAGCGGCCCGCAGTGCCCGGGTAGCGTCGTCCTCGTGCGCGACCGGGACCCCGAACACCGCCATGACGGCGTCACCGATGAACTTCTCGACGGTTCCACCGGAGGCCTCGATCTCACGCCGCATCGCCTCGAAGTAGGCATCCATGATTTCCTTGAGGCCCTCGGGGTCGAGGCGTTCCCCCAGTCCCGTCGACCCGGAGACGTCGGCGAACAAGACCGTGACCAACTTCCGCTCCTGCGGGAGCGACGTGGCATCCGACACGGGCGCGCCGCACGTCGGGCAGAATCGCACCGCCCCCGGCAGCTCGGAGCCACACCGACTGCATCGAGGAGCCAGCGCGCTTCCGCAGTTGCCGCAGAACCGGGCTCCTTCGGCGTTGACCGCCCCGCAGACGGCGCAGGTGCTCACGATGACTGAAGTGTACGGAGCGACCTGAGCGAGACAAGAGGGTGACCGCTTGTGGAACGGGGATCTCGGCTTTAGGTGGGGAGCCCGTGGGCGGGGAAGATCCTCGTTTTCACCCGATCGATCACGAGCTCCACGGCCGACCGGTTACCGGGGCCCGTTGCCGGCTCCGACAGCGTGGCGGGGACCTCGTAGCCGGCTTCGCGCTCGGCCGTCTCGATCCAGCTCTCCGGGATCTCGTCCGGGACCTCCCGACCGGCCATCTCAGCGAAGTAGATCGTCCAGGCCCGGGGAACCACGCGAGCCCACTGGTAGCCCCCTCCTCCCGTGGCGAGCCATCTTCCCCCGGCAGTCTCGTGGGCCAGTTCGTGGAGCGCCGTCGCGGTCTCTCGGTAGGCGTTCATCGAGAGGCCAAGCTCCGCCAGGGGGTCGGTTACGTGGGTGTCGCATCCCAGCTGGGTGACCAGCACGTCCGGCTTCCACTCTGTCACCAGCGGTGGCACGATCTCGCGGAAAGCGGTCACCCATTCCTGGTCAGTGGTCGAGGCCGGGAAGGGCACGTTCACCTTCGTCCCCATGGCCTCTCCTGCCCCCGACTCGTCCACATCTCCCGTCCCCGGGAAGATCCACCCGTATTGGTGGAGGGAGATGGTGAGGACGCGGGGGTCCCGGTAGAAGATGGCCTGGGGGCCGTCACCGTGGTGGACGTCGACGTCGACGTAGGCGATCCGTTCCATTCCCTGCTGGAGGAGCCAGGCGATGGCGATGGCCGGGTCGTCGTAGACGCAGAAGCCGCTGGCTCGTTCGGGCATCGCGTGGTGAAGCCCGCCCGCCGGGTTGAACGCGTGCTGAGCCCGTTCTGATAGGACGGCTTCGGCCGCGGCCAGCGAGGCTCCTGCCACGCGAGCCGAAGCTTCGTGCATCTGCGGAAAGATCGGATTGTCCCCGGGGCCGAATCCGAAGGCGGACCAGTGCCCCCGTTCTCCGTGCCCGGCCCGCTTGACCGCGTCGATGTACCGATCCGAGTGCACCAGCATGAGCTCGTCGAGCGTGGCGTCGCGGGCAGCCGTCTCCACGACTCGATCGCCCCCCACGATGCCGTACGCCTTGATGAGCTCGCGAGTGAGGATCACCCGCGCCGGGCGCAGCGGGTGCTGGGGGCCGTGGTCGTACCAGGGCGCGTCGTCCCCGTACCAGATCAGCTCGACCCGATCACTCATCGTCTTCCAGCCGAGCTCTTCACCGGTGCCGGGCGGGGAACGGCAGGGTCCCGGCTGGTGGCCACGAAGGCGGGATAGGCCATACCAGTCATGGCGTACAGGAACACCGGGGCCGCCGCGGCGACCCCGGTGTCGTTGACGAAGAAGGCGACGACGCTCGCAAGCGTGAGCATAACCAGCATCTGCTGCCACGCGTTCCCTGCCGCGTCGAGCCCCCGGCTGATCGCCCCTGGTCGCCTCACCACCATGGCCAGCACGACCGGAAGCCCGAGCAGTGGGATCCACGCTGCGGGAGCGTTCCACAGCTGATCGAATCCGACCGCCGACCGATCTCCGATCTCGCGCAGAGCGCCACTCAGTCCTTCGCCCTTGCCCTCGACGAACCTGGTCGCGTGTGTGGCTACGCCCGGAAGGTACCTATTGGCCAGAAGGACGATGCCCAGCCCCAAGGCGGTCACGCCGGCGACGAGGGCCATCTCCCTGAGCCGGACCCTGGGGCGGGTCCGGAGGACCCACCACAGCCCGGCCGCGAAGAACACGGTGATGGTGCCGCCGACGTCCGCCCCGAGGGAAGGGAACCCGGCGAACAGCCCAGCTCCGACCAGCAGCAGGAAGCCGGGGAAGGCCGGGAGGGCTGAGGCGACGAACAGTCCGCTTCCCAGGAGCAGGCCGAGGAAGGCGTTGGGGAGCCCGTAGAAGCGGGCCCCGTCGAACATGGTCCCTCCGAGGAGCGGGATCCGAGCCCCTTGCCAGCCGAACGCGGCATCCAAGACGAGCACCGCGAGCCCGACCAGGCCAAGGAAAGTCAATGGACCGACGGGACCCGGCCACCGGGAGGCCAGCACCGCCAACGCCATCACGGACACGATGAGGAACGGGATCACCACCCAGTACGTCAGTCGCGGGAGGAGACCTCCCAGCATGAGCGGGATGGGAAGCGCGGCGACACAGAGCACAAGAACCCTCATCGCTCGGGCACCTCGGGAAGAAATAGACCCCCGGCGTGACGCCACGACGAGCACGATGATCGCCACCACGCCGGAGGCAGAGACGAAGGCAACTTCCGCCAACTGGATCGGCAGCCGGATCCTCCGCTGCTCCAGGTGCCGGTGATGGAGCGCGAAGGGTGCGGGGTCGCCCGTGAGCTCGATGGGCCGGCCTTCCATCTCAGCGGGGATCGGGACGCCGAAGAACTCCAGGATGGTGGGGGCCACGTCGACGTTGGCCACCAGTCCCGCTTGCCGTGTGGTGTCCGACCTCAGGGCGTGGATCGCCCCGGACGGGCGAGGAAGGCGATCGGGCTCGGCTCTGGCCACGATGATGGGAGTCACTTCGTCGCCCCGTCGAGACATGTCGCCCGAGCCGGTGGGCGCCACGATCATGATCAGGGTGGGGCCCGCCCGAAAGACGCTGATCCTTTCGCTGATCCGGCGGCCCACGTCGGCCAGCACCTGCCGCCGAGTACCGGCAGAGGTTGCGGCTTCGGACTGCTCGGCCGTGAGCATCGACTCGACCACGAGATCCCGACCGACGAACGCCGAGCACGAGCCGCCGGGGACCGCGGGCACGTCGCCCGACACGTTGACCCCGTCCTCACATAGGGCCTTTGCCAGCAGCGAGCGATGGCCCGGATCGGGCGTCGTTCCGGACGCGAGCGCCTCAAAGACCTTCGCCGGGTTGTCCCGATAGCGTTCGTTCGTCGCGAGCAGGGCGGATCCTCCGGCCCGGGCCAGGGCCGCGATCTCGGGAACCGACAGGAGCTCCTCGAACGACACCCCGTCGACCACGAACACCAGGGCCCGCGACTGGCCTTCCGTGGTCGTGGCCGAGTGGCCGTTCGGTGCCAGCGTCAGCAGGGCGAGAGCGGATGCGACGAGGAGGGCCGCGCGGGCCCGGGTCACGAGGCGGCGGGCGAGAGCGACGGCTCGCGGGCCCGTCGGATCTCGGCTCCGAGGCCAACCAGTCGCCAGTCGAAATCCTGGTAGCCGCGGTCGACGTGGTAGACGTCGAAGATCTCGCTCGCCCCCTCAGCGGCGAGCGCAGCGATGATCATGGCTGCTCCCGCCCGGATGTCGAGGGCCCGCACCGGGGCCGCGGACAGCCTCTCGACGCCGCGGATCACCGCGTGGTGTCCTTCGGTCCGGATGTCGGCCCCCATGCGGTTCAACTCGTCCACGAACATGAACCGGCTCTCGAACACGTTCTCGGTCAGGATGCTCGTGCCTTTCGCGATCGAGAGTAGGGCCATCATCTGCGGTTGGAGATCCGTGGGGAACCCCGGATACGGCAGCGTAACGAAGTCGACGGCAAGGGGCCGCTCCTCCATCCCCACGATGATCCTGTCGTCCTCGACGGCGATCCGGCCGCCGGCTTCGGTCAGCTTGTCCAAGACGAGGTCCAGATGGCCGGCGGGAGCATCTTCAAGCGTTACCTCTCCCAGCGTCGCGCACGCCGCGATGGCGAAGGTCCCGGCCTCGATCCGGTCCGGGACCACCCGGTGACGAACGGGCCGGAACTCGCCGACCCCTTCCACCTCGATCGACGTCGTCCCCGCACCCTCGATCTTCGCCCCCATCTCGACGAGCATCTGGGCTAGGTCCTGGATCTCAGGTTCCCTGGCCGCGTTCTCGATCACCGTTGATCCTCGGGCACCGACCGCGGCCATGAGGATGTTCTCCGTTGCTCCGACGCTCGGGAAGTCCAGCGAGATGAACGCTCCGTGCAGGTTCGGGGCCTTCGCCTCCAGATAGCCGTGCTCCGACGTGAACTCGACGCCCATGCGCTCGAGCCCTTTCATGTGGAGGTCGATTTTCCTCGAGCCGATGTTGCACCCGCCGGGCATGGCTACCCGGCCGTGACCGTACCGAGCCAGGAGCGGCCCGAGGACGACGATCGAGGCTCGCATCTTCCGCACGAGCTCGTACGGAGCCTCGATCCCCGTCGCGCCCTCCGTGTCGATGGTGAGGTTGCTCCCCTCCCATGCGACTCCCGCGCCGAGCCGCTCCAGGACCTCCCCCATCGTGATGCAGTCCACGATGCGAGGGACGTTCTCGACCACCGTCGTGCCCTCCGCGAGCAGCGACGCCGCCATCACTTTCAACGCGGAGTTCTTGGCGCCGTTGATCCGGACGGCGCCCTTCAGGCGCCGTCCTCCGGTGACCAGGAGGCGATCCATGGGGTGGATTCTAGGGGGGTCCGCTCGCAGGAACCCTGAGGGCCACGAAGCCGGCCGGGATGGGGAGATGCCGATCTAGGACGGTGAATCCGCTCGGGCCACCCGATCCCGGCCCGCATTCTTCGCCCGGTACAGGGCGAGGTCCGCGGCGCGGATCACCGCGTCCGCCGTCGGCCCGTGCTCGGGAAAAGCGGCCACCCCGAACGACACCGTCACGGTGCCCAGCGACTGTCCGTGCTGCTGGACCCGGAGCTCCCTGGCCTCGAGCCGCAACTGCTCGGCTCGGTCACTGGTGATGTCCAGGGAAGCCTCCGGCATGATCAGGACGAACTCCTCACCGCCGTAGCGGCACGCGATGTCCTCCGCCCGGACCCGAGTCCTGAGTAGCTCCCCCAGAGCGTGGAGGAGCGTGTCTCCAGCCTGGTGCCCGAACGTGTTGTTGAAGTTGGTGAAGTGATCGATGTCCAGCATGATCACTCCGACCGGTACGCCTCTTCGCTCGGCCCTGCGGAACTCTCGGTCGAGCGACTCCTCCATGTAGCGCCGGTTGAACAGGCCGGTCAGCGGATCACGGATCGATTGTGTCCGCAGCGACTCCCGGAGGCGCAGGTTCGCCAGCGCCAGCGCCACGTGCTCCGCGACGGTCACCGCGATCTGCTCCGCGGAGTCCCCCGCACGTTCCGTCCGGAAGGCCGAAGTCTCCGGTCCCGACTGGAGATGAAGGATGCCGAGGGCTTCACCGTGCGCCATCATCGGAACGCACAGGGCCGTTCCTCCGGGAACCTCGCCGAGGTGCCGGCACACCAAACGTGACCGCTCCGCGTTCAGCACGTGCAAACGCCCGGTTCGCAGGGCCCAGCAGTCATCGGGGACGAACACCGGCTCGCCCATGACCGGCTGGCCCCACACGGCGACGGGCTCGACCACGTTTCGGGAGGCGGAGATCACGCACAGCGCGCCGGGGCGGTCATCGAACAGCTGCTCAGCCCAGTGGGCCATCACCGCGTAGGCCTCCTCGGCCGTGGGGCATGCTTGCAGCATGTCGCCCATCTCCCTGATGAGCTCCATCTCCTTGTTGCGCTGCTCCAGGCGCCCGACCCACGACGCGGCCTGCTGGCTCGCCTGCTTCGCTTCCCACTCCGCCTGTTTCTGGCGGGTGATGTCCTGCAGCACGCCCTCGAAGCAGACGACGCGGTCCCGTTCGTCCAGGACCGCCCGGGCGCTGTCCCTCACCCAAATCACCGAGCCGTCCGGCCGCCGGAGTTGGAGCTCGAAGTCGCTGATCGTCCGCTCGGCCCCGATCTTGGCCATCCATGCCTCCCGATCGGAGGGATCGACGAAGAAGTCGTGGACGTCGGCCTTCAGGAGCGATTCCGTGTCCGGGTATCCGAGGATCCTGGCCAGGGCCCGGTTGGCATCCAGGATCTCGCCCTCGGGCGTGCTCCGGTACACGCCGACGGGGAGGCGATCGATCAGCTGGCGGTGCCTGGCCTCCGATTCCTCCAACGCACCTTCCGCCGTCTTCCGGTCGGTGATGTCCAGCAGGAAACCCTGCCAGTAGGTGGGCTGGCCTTCCTCGTGGACCAGGAGGGCCTCGTCGCGCACCCATACGATCCGCCCGTCGCGGGCGTGCATCCGGTACTCGGATAGCAGGGGGGATCCACTCGCCTTGCTGGCCAGCTCCTCCTCGAGGGCCCGGGCCCGGTCGTCGGGATGGATCTGCCGGAACCAGATCTCCGGGTCGCTCATCCATTCGTCCGCGGTGAACCCGAGCAGGGCCTCGATCTGGGGGCTCACGTAGTCCCACCGACCGGCCTCGCCGAACCCGGCCACGTAGGTCACCGCCGGGATCCGTTCGAGGATGGCGCGGTAGTCCCGGACCGCACGTGAGCCGTCCGGAGCCGAGTGGCCGTTTCCCCCCGGGCCGCGAGCGGGCGGGTCCTGGACGCGACGGGATCCTGCCCCCCGGCGCTCGATCCCGTCCATGGCGAAGCCTCGCTCTCTCTACAGACCCTCCACTTGAATGATCGGAACGACAGAACCGCTTCTGAACGTCACCCCGCGACGTCGATCCGGGTGACGGCCTTCGCCAGCTCGCTGAGGACCCCGGCATCCTCTCGGTCCGCGATCCTTCGCTCCGCCTCTTCCTTCCGTCGCCGTGCCTGGTCCACGTCGATCTCGTGCTTCAGCTCGGCCTCCTCGGCCAGCACGTCCACCCGAGTCTCGCCCTCGTGGGTGACCACGTGGAGGAATCCACCGTCGATGGCGGCGGCGATCCGCTCCCCGTCGACCGGATCGATGAACAGGGGCCCGATGGAGAGCTTGATGAGCATGGGGGCATGGCCCGCCAGGATCCCGACCTCCCCTTCGGTGCCCCTGGCCACGACCATGGTGACCTGGCCGGACCAGACCTCCCTCTCCGGAGTGACCAGGAACAGCTCGAAAGGAGTGGCCAACGCCTACCCCTCGCCGCCCTCGCGCTCCATCTTCCTGGCCTGTTCCTTGGCCTCCTCGATGCCTCCGACCATGTAGAACGCCTGCTCGGGGAGGTCGTCGTATTCCCCACCGACGAGGGCCTTGAACGAGGCGATGGTCTCGTCGATCGGGGTGTACTTCCCCGGGATGCCGGTGAACTGCTCGGCCACGAAGAAGGGCTGAGACAGGAACCGCTCGATCTTCCGGGCCCGCGCCACGATGACCTTGTCCTCCTCGGACAGCTCGTCCACTCCCAGGATGGCGATGATGTCCTGGAGGTCCTTGTAGCGCTGGAGGATCTCCTGCACGCCGCGGGCCACCGTGTAGTGCTCCTCGCCGACGTACTGCGCCGAGAGGATCCGGGACGTCGATTCCAGGGGGTCGACGGCTGGATAGATGCCCTTCTCCACGATCGCCCGAGACAACACGGTGGTGGCGTCCAGATGGGCGAAGGTCGTGTGCGGAGCCGGATCGGTGATGTCGTCGGCGGGAACGTACACGGCCTGGAGCGAGGTGATCGATCGTCCTCGGGTCGAGGTGATCCGCTCCTGCAGCTCGCCCATCTCGTCTGCCAGGGTCGGCTGGTATCCCACGGCCGAGGGCATACGCCCGAGCAGCGTGGAGACCTCCGACCCCGCCTGGACGAACCGGAAGATGTTATCAATGAACAACAGGACGTCCTGGTGCTCCACGTCCCGAAAGTACTCCGCCACGGTCAGCGCGGCGAGACCCACCCGCAGCCGCACTCCCGGCGGTTCGTCCATCTGGCCGAACACCAGCGCGGTCTTGTTGATCACGCCGGTCTCGGTCATCTCCAGGAACAGGTCGTTCCCCTCGCGGGTTCGCTCCCCCACTCCGGCAAACACCGACACCCCGCCGTGCTGCTCGGCGACCCGGTGGATCATCTCCTGGATGATCACCGTCTTGCCGACACCGGCGCCCCCGAACATCCCGATCTTGCCGCCCTTCACATAGGGCTCCAGAAGGTCGATGACCTTGATCCCGGTCTCGAACATCTCCACCCTCGGTTCGAGGTCTTCGAACGCCGGCGAGGGCCGGTGGATCGGCCAGTAGTCGGCCGCGTCGACGCTCTCCGCGTCCAGAGGCTGCCCGAGGACGTTGTAGACGTGGCCGAGGACCTTCGGTCCGACCGGGACGGTGATTGGCTTGCCCGTGTTCACCACCGGGGCTCCCCGGACCAACCCGTCGGTCGGCTTCATGGCGATGGTGCGGACGGTCCAGTCTCCGATGTGCTGTGCCACCTCGCACACGATCGTCGTGGTCTCACCGTCCAGTGTCCGCTGGACCTCCAGTGCGGTGTTGATCTCGGGGAGCTGTCCGGGAGGGAAGTCCACGTCGACCACGGGCCCGATGACCCTCACCACTTGACCTTCCACGTGCCCGTTGCCGTCCTTGTCAGCCATCCCGCTTCACGTCTCCTTCGTCCAACCGTTTCGATCTATTCACCGGAGGCCTTCCGCAACGCTTCGGCCCCGCCGACGATCTCCATGATCTCCGTGGTGATCTCCGTCTGGCGGGCCTGATTGGCCACCCTGGTGAGGATCTTGATGATGTCCTCCGCGTTCTCGGTGGCGGCGCTCATGGCTCGCTGCCGGGCGGCGTGCTCAGACGCGGCGGCCTCGAGCAGCGCGCTGTACACGCGGGTCTCCACGTACCTTGGCAGCAGGGCCTCGAGCAGCTCCTCGGGCTCGGGCTCAAATAGATACTGGGCCACCGGTCCCTCATCGGCGGGGCGCTCCGCTTCCTCCCAGACCATGGGGACGAACCGCCTGGCCACCGCTCGCTGGCGGAGCGCCGAGACGAAGTCCGTGAACACGCCGTGGATCTCGTCGACCTCGCCCGAGGCGAACCGCTCCATGAGAGTCCCTGCGATCTCCTTGGCGTGGTCGTAGTCGGGCGTCTCCGAGAACCCGGCCCAGACGGCCTCGGTGGGACGGCGCCGGAATCGGTAGTACGAGAGCCCCTTGCGGCCCGCCACGAATAGCTTGATCTCCTTCCCCTCCTGGCGAAGGAGCGAGAACAGCTCCTCCGCCCGGCGCAGGACGTTCGAGCTGTACGCGCCGGCAAGGCCTCGGTCCGAGGTCACCACGAAGACGGCAGCGGCCTTGGGCTCGGGTCGCTGTTCGAGGAGGGGATGGGTGAGGGCCGCGCTCACGGAAGCCACGTCCGCGATGGCAGCGGTCAGGCGCTCGGCGTAGGGCCGGGCCTGCTCCACGCGCTGCTGCGCCTTCACGATCCGGCTGGTGGCGATCAGCTCCATGGCCCGGGTGATCTTCATGGTCGACTGGACCGACCGAATCCGCCGCCGGACCTCCCTGAGCTTCGCGCCCATCCCGCCACCGATCCCCGATCCCTAGCCCGGCAGCTGGACCTGGCTTCCGCCGGCGGCCCCCGCCTTCTTCTCGAACTCCTGCGGGGTGGGGCGGCGGAACCTCTTTAGGGCTTCCTGCTCCTCGTCGGTGAGTGGCTCGGCCTGGGCCTCCTTCAGTGGGGCGCCCTCCGACGTGAGGAAGCTCGCTCGGAAATCGCGGATGGCCGCCTCGAGCTTGCCCGAGAGCTCCTCGGGAAGCTCACCCTTCTCGACGATGCCGCGGCCGATGTCTGGGTGCCGGGACTCCACGAATTCGAGCAGTTCGGCCTGGAACCTCTTTACGTCGTTCACCGGAACGTCGTCCAGGAAGCCCCCGGTGGCGGCGAAGATGGAGAGGACCTGCTTCTCGACAGGAGCGGGGGCATACTGTGGCTGCTTCAAAACCTCGACGAGCCTGGCCCCGCGCTCGAGCTGGGCTTGGGAGGCGCGGTCGAGCTCGGAGCCGAACGTGGCGAAGGCCTCCAGCTCGCGGTACTGGGCCAGGTCGAGCCGGAGCCGGCCGGCCACCTGCTTCATCGCCTTGATCTGCGCGTTTCCTCCCACCCTGGACACCGAGATGCCGACGTTGATCGCCGGTCTCACCCCCGCGTTGAACAGGTCCTTCTCGAGGTAGATCTGTCCATCGGTGATGCTGATGACGTTGGTGGGGATGTAGGCCGACACGTCGCCGCCCTTCGTTTCCACGATGGGGAGCGCGGTGAGCGAGCCTCCGCCAAGCTCGTCCGAGAGCTTGGCCCCGCGCTCGAGGAGCCGGGAGTGCAGGTAGAACACATCTCCCGGGTAGGCCTCGCGACCGGGCGGCCGGCGTACCAGAAGGGTCAGCTCTCGGTACGCGTCCGCCTGCTTGGACAGGTCGTCGTAGATGATCAGGGCGTGCTGGCCCTTGTACATCCAGTGCGCGCCGAGAGCTGCGCCCGCGTACGGGGCGATGTACTTGAACGAGGCCGGGTACGAGGCCGCCGCATTGATGACGACCGTGTAGTCCATGGCCCCGTTCTGCTCGAGGGCCTCGACCACCTCGGCGATGGTCGAGCCCTTCTGCCCGATGGCCACGTAGATGCACTTGACCTGTTTCTTCGGGTCGCCGCTCGCCCAGTTCTCCCGCTGGTTGATGATCGTGTCCACGGCGATGGCGGTCTTCCCCGTCTTCTGATCGCCGATGATCAGCTCCCGCTGGCCCCGGCCGATCGGCGTCATGGCGTCGATGGCGATGATGCCGGTCTGCAGCGGCTCCTTCACCGGCTGGCGCTGGACCACGGAGGGCGCCTGGATCTCGAGGGCACGGAACTCCTCTTCCTTGATCGAGCCCTTGGCGTCGACCGGCTGGCCGGTGGGGTCGATGACCCTGCCCAGGAAGGCGTCGCCCACAGGAACCGAGAGGATGCGGCCGGTCTGCTTGACCGGGTCTCCTTCCTTGATGTGCTGCGTCTCGCCCAGGACGATGCAGCCGATGGAGTCCAGATCAAGGTTGAAGGCGATCCCGAGGACCCCCCCAGGGAACTCCAGCAACTCGTTGGCCATGGCCCGGGGCAGGCCCTGCACGTTGGCCACGCCGTCCCCAGTCGCGGTGACCTGGCCGACCTCCTCGCGCTCCATGGAGGGCTCGAACCCCTCCACGTACCTGCGGAGGGCCGCCGCGATGTCCTCGGATGAGATGGTCAGCTCCTGCACCAACTCGGCAACCTCCTAACGACTCGTCCTCATCGGGTCCTGCTCAACTGATCCCTGGCCATTTCCAGCTTCCGCCTGATGGTGCCGTCGAAGACCTGATCACCCACCCGGGCGACGATCCCGCCGACGACTGAGGGGTCGACCAGGACCTTCACCTCCACGTCCTTGCCGCTCACCTTCGAAAGCGCCTCGGCGAGCTTGGCTCGCCGCTGTTCGTCGAGGGGAACGGCGGATCGGACCTCGGCCACCGCCTTGCTGCGCTGCGAGGCCACGACCTCCGCCAGCGACTCGAGGATGGCGGGCAGATCCTTCGTCCGGCCCTCCTCCACCAGGAACCCCAGCAAGGCGATCGTGTGCCTGCTCGCCTTGTTCTCCAGGATGTCCCTGATCACCGCGACCTTGCGCTCCGAGGGGAGAGCCGGGTCGACGAGCGCTTCCCGAAGCTTCGGCTGGTCCTCGAAGGTCTTGCCGAACCGGTACAGCTCGTCCTCCACCCGGTCCAGCTCCCCCTCGGCTTCCGCCACGGCGAACAGCGCTCGGGCATATCCCTGGACCACCCTGTCCTTGACGGCCACCTACCGCTCCGATTCGCCGCCGTGCCCGTTTCGAGGCGCCGTGGCCCCGAGCTCCGCGATGTAGTCGTCCACGAGCTGAAGGGACAATTCCTTGTCCTTCTCGAGTTTCTTCCCGACGACTTTCCCGGCGATGCCTACCGACAGCTCGCCGACCTGCGCCTTCAGCTCCTCGAACACCCGGTCGCGCTCGGTCCTGATCTCCTCCTGGGCCCGCGCGACAATGGCCTGGTATTCCTTCTCCGCTTTCGCCTCCAAGTCCTTGCGGAGCTGCTCGGCGGTCTTGCGAGCGTCCTCGATGATCCTGTTGGCCTCCTCCCGGGCTCCAGAGAGCTGCTCCCGATAGTCCCCCAGGAGCTTCGCCGCCTCCTCCTTGGAC
>JBKPAF010000029.1:0-25456 GCA_046726275.1 Actinomycetota bacterium | reverse complement strand
GGTCTACGCCCCATTCGAGGTTGCCCAGGCTGCGCGTCTCGCCCGAGCCATTCCGTCCCACCGAATCCTAGAATCTGCCCCGATGGGGGTCGCGGGGCTCAAGCGATTGCTGGTGGGCAGGGCCCTGGCCAGCCACAAGCTGGAGCATCAACTCCTGCCGAAGGTGCTGGCCCTCCCGGTTTTCTCCTCCGACCCCCTCTCCTCTGTCTCGTACGCGACCGAGGAGATGATGCTGGTCCTCGGCCTAGCCGGGGCCACCGCGCTGGCCCTGATGCTTCCGATCGGCCTGGCGATCGCCGCGCTCCTCGCCATCGTGGTGACGTCCTATCGCCAAACGGTCCGAGCCTACCCACGGGGGGGCGGCTCCTACATCGTCTCCCGGGAGAACCTCGGAACCATCCCCGGATTGGTGGCGGCCGCCGCCATCCTCACCGACTACGTGTTGACGGTCGCGGTCAGCGTGACGGCCGGGACGATCGCGATCACCTCCGCCGTCCCTGGCCTGGCCGAGCACAAGGTCGGCGTGGCGGTCGGGTTCGTGGTCCTCCTCACCTTGGCCAACTTGCGCGGGGTCAAGGAGGCCGGACAGATCTTCGCCATCCCCACCTACGGGTTCGTCGTCCTCGTCGCCGTGACTATCGTCCTTGGGTTCGTCCAATGCCTGGGAGGGTGCCCCGTTGCCGAGACCGCCCACCTCCCTCTGCCGCCGGTGGAAGCGCTATCCGTGTTCCTGGTGCTCAAAGCGTTCTCGTCCGGCGCCACCGCGTTGACGGGGGTCGAAGCCATCGCCGACGGTGTCCAGGCCTTTCGTCGACCTCAGTCGAAGAACGCGGCGGCGACGCTGGCCGCGATGGGGGCCATGAGCATCACGATGTTCCTGGGCCTCACGATCCTGGCCCGGCTCCTCCAGGTGCGGGCGACCCACGAGATCGCGCTGCACAAGTCGGTCCTGGCCCAGATCGGGGAGACGTTGTACGGCAGGGGATTGATGTTCTTCCTGCTTCAGGCGTTCACCGCCGGGATCCTGGTGCTGGCGGCGAACACCTCGTACCAGGACTTTCCCCGGCTGTCATCGATCCTGGCCCGCGACAAGTTCATGCCATCCCAGTTCCGCAACCGAGGGGACCGTCTGGTCTTCTCCAACGGCGTGGTCGTCCTGGCCCTCCTCGCCTCAGCCCTGATCTGGGCGTTCGACGCCAACCTCACTCGCCTGATCCAGCTCTACGTGGTGGGGGTCTTCACGGCCTTCACGCTGTCTCAGGCCGGCATGGTCAGGCGATGGCGGAAGGTGAAGGGGGACGGCTGGCGCCGAAGCATGATCATCAACGCCGTCGGCGCCGTCACGACCGGCGTCGTCCTCGTCATCGTCGCCGTGACGAAATTCCGTGGAGGAGCCTGGATCGTACTGGCGGCGATGCCGGTCATCGTGGTGTTCTTCCTCGCAGTGCGCCGCCACTACGCGTCGGTGGGAACCGCCCTGCGGGCGCAGCCGGTATCGGGTGCTCGGGAGGTCCCGAACAGGTTCATCCTCCTCGTCCCCGATCTGGAGCTGGCCACCGCCGACGCGGTGGCCTACCTGCGGGCGATCCGGCCCGAGCGAGTGACGCCCCTGTACGTGGGCCATACCGACTCGTTCCCCAGGGCTGCCCGGGCGTGGCCGAAGCTGGCCCCTCGCCTTGGGGACCTCCAGCGACTTCCCGGGAACGGCGAGGGCTACGTTCGGGCGGTCCGGCGCTACCTCCACGAGCTGCCGCGATCGGACGGCGAGTTCACGACGGTCGTCATCCCCGAAGCCCTGACCGGGCGCTCCCTCTTCAGGTACGCGCGCCGTGGTTCGGCGTTTTGGCTCAAGGCCGCGTTGCTGTTCGAGCCGGGGATCGTAGTGACCGACGTTCCCCTGTTACCCGAGGAGCGGAGCCTGGCCTCGGTCCACAAGGATCGACCCCTGGAACCGGCGAGAAACGTGGTGCTCATCCCGCTCGCCGCCGTGCATGCCGGGACGGCTCGTGCAGTCCAGTACGCCAAGTCCCTCCACCCGACGGCAGTCGAGGCGCTCTTCTTCTCCTCGGACCCCGAGGAGATCGGGCCGATCCTCGAGGACTGGGCACGATGGAACATGGACGTCTCGCTGTCCGTGATCGACTCCCCGTTCCGGGACATCAAGCCTCCCCTGCTGGAGGAGATCCGGCGGCACAGTCGACGAGCGGACACGATCGTGACGGTCGTCATCCCGGAATTCATCGTCAAGCGATGGTGGGAGCACCTGCTTCACAACCAGACCGGGCTCTACATGAAGCGGTTTCTGCTCTTCGAGCCGGGAGTGGTCGTGACGAGCGTCGCCCACCAGCTGTAGGCGCACCCTTCCTACTACGAGGGCTCGTCCGGCGCCCAGCGATACCCGACGCCCGGCTCGGTGAGGATCAGCGCCGGGGAGGAGGGGTCCTGCTCGAGCTTCTTGCGCAATCCCGCGACGTAAACGCGGACGTAGTGGCTCTCCTCCCGATAGGCCTCTCCCCAGACTTTCTGCAAGAGCCATCGGTGCGTCAGGAGCTTCCCCGGATTAGACACGAGCTGTTCGAGCAGCGCGAATTCCGTCCTGGTGAGGTGGATCGGCACGCCGCCCCGGGTCACGAGATGCTTGCCGAGATCGATCGTCAGGTCGCCCGCCGACACAACGGGTCGCTCCTCCTCAGGCTGCCCGGTTCGGCGCAGGACCGCCCGCATCCTGGCCTGGAGCTCATCCATACCGAACGGCTTGCTGAGATAGTCGTCGGCTCCCGCGTCGAGCGCAGCCACCTTGTCCGCCTGGCCGTCCCGCACCGACAGCACGATCACGGGGACGGCCGACCACGTCCGAAGCCGGCGGATGACCTCGACGCCATCAATGCCCGGGAGGCCGAGATCGAGGATGACCAGCTCGATCTGAGAGGCAGACAACGAATCAAGGGCCGTTTCTCCATTCGGCGCGGTGAGGACCTCATGGCCTCGAGCGGCGAGGCTGGTCCGGATGGCTCGGAGGATCTGAGGCTCGTCGTCGACGGCGAGGATCTTCATCGAGGGGAGCCCCTTCCCTCCCCGACCGAGGAGGCCGTCCGGACCAGGGGCAATCGGAATCCGACGGTCGTCCCTCCGCCGGGCGTCTGCTCGATCCACATCGAGCCTCCGTGAGCAGTCACGATGGCCTGCGCGATGGCGAGCCCGAGCCCGGTCCCGCTCCGCTTCTCGCCCACATCCCTCCGGTAGAACTCCTGGAAGACCATGGCTCGCTCGTGTTCCGCGATCCCGGGCCCCCGGTCACTCACCTTGACTTCGACCATGTCGTGCCACCGAACCGCCGCGATGCCGATCTCGGAACCCTCGGCTGAGAAGCGCACAGCGTTCTCGATGAGGTTCGTCAGGACCTGATCGATCTGAACGACGTCCATGGGCACGGGCGGCACGTCCTCCCTGATGCGTTGCCGAAAGGGGCGGCCGGCCAGTCGCGGGCGCAGCCGCTCCACCACAGAGGAGATGACGTCCTCGAGTGGGACGAGGTCCATCGAGGGAACGAGGGCCCCCGCCCTCAGCCTCGACAGATCGAGCAGGTTCGCCACCAGGCGGTTCAGGCGTTCCGACTCCTCGAGGATGGTCCGAAGAAGCTCCTGACGCTGGTCGTCCGTGAACGGAACGCCTTCCTCGAGCAGGCTCGACGCGCTCGCCGTGATCGACGCGAGCGGGGTTCGGAGGTCATGGGTGACGGAGGCGAACAGGGCAGCCCGGATCCTGCTCGACTCGGCATCCAAGCGCGCCCCCGCCGCCTCCTCGCCGAGCCGGGCGCGCTCGAGGGCGAGTGCCAGCTGGCCGGCGAAGGTCTCCAGCACTTCCTGCTCGGCTCCCGCGATGGCGCCCGGGGCGATCCCTGCCATCTCGATCCTTCCGACGGGTCGGCCATCAGCAGCCAGCGGCACGGACGTGGTGTCGCCATCCATGGAGCCACTGAGCGCTCGCTGGTGCTCGACCCCCGCGTCATCGAGTACCAGGACCCGGCACCCGTTCAGGCCATACATCCCGCGCAACGACGAGGCCAGGTCTCCCAGGGCTTCGTCGAGCCCTCCGCCCGAGAGAAGTCCGGCCGTCACGTTGTAGAGAGCCCGCACCTGATGCTCGCGGGACTCGGCCCGGGCCCGCTGCTCCAACGCCACCGTGATCGCGCCGGTCACCGTGGCAGCCACCGCCAGGAACACCGCGAGCGCGACGAGGTCCTCGGCCTTGGAGATGGCGAACGTGTTGATCGGATCTGTGAAGAAGAAGTCGAGACACACGAACGAGAGGGCCGACGCCAGCAGGGCCTGCCACAGCTGCCCGACCACGGCGGTGGCGACGACGGCGAGGAGGTACAACAGGGCCGGGATGGTCGTGCCGCGAGGCGGAGGAAGCGACGCCGCGATCGCCGTCACGAGGGCCGGGCCGAGGATCGCCACCGCATAACCGAGCCAGACCCGTCGGTGGCTCGGGTGAAGGAAGAAGCGGTCCAGCCGGTCGCCACGGGTCTTCATTGCCTTCGGATTTGACGACATCTTTATGGGCGGCCCCGCTTTCTTGACGAGTCTCTTTCGGTTCGAGCCCGATGCTGATCTCGATGGTAGCGATGCCGGTCGCCGATCTCACCGTGGCCGCCCTGTGGGTGGGCGGTCTCACGCTGTTCCTCCTGGGTCAGGCGCTGGCCGGATGGCTGAAGCTTCGGTACGCGAGGAGGTCGGCGCTGCATGCCTCCCGGTTGTTCGAGGCTACTCGGGCCGTCTCGGCGCAACGTTCCACCCCCCCGCGTCAAGAAGTTCCTCGGGCCGCTGCGGTTTCACGGTCCGCGGACCCGAGGGGGCAGGCCTCGCCGTGGCCGTCGCGCTGAGAAGAGCCGCCGAGCCCTCATCGCCCGAAGCTCGGCCGCCCCGGACGCGGTCCACGGGTTATCTGATCAAGCGGGCCCTCCTCGGCCGCCCGCTCGCCACCACTCGATTGGAGCACGAGCGCCTGGGGAAGCCAACGGCGCTTGCCGTCTTCTCCTCGGACAACATGTCCTCGGTGGCGTACGCGACCGAGGAGATCCTGCGGGTCCTGATCCCGGCGGTCGGACTCGCCGCCTTTTCGCTGGTGCTGCCGATCTCCGGGGTGATCGTGCTGGTCGAGGCCATCCTGATCTTCTCGTACCGCCAGACGATCAAGGCGTATCCGTCGGCCGGGGGGGCCTACATCGTCACCAAGGACAACCTGGGACTCCTCCCCGCCCAGCTTGCCGGGGTGGCGTTACTCATCGACTACGTGCTGACCGTTTCCGTCTCCACCGCGGCCGGCGTCCAGGCGATCAGCTCCATCGTTCCGCTCTCCGTCGCCGTCCGGGTCGGTCTGTCCCTCCTGTTCGTCTGGTTGATCGCATACGGAAACCTCCTCGGCGTCCGTGAATCCGGACGGATCTTCGCCGTGCCCACCTATCTGTTCATCGTGAGTCTGTTCCTCACCTGCGGCGTTGGGCTCTACGAAATGCTCCTCGGACACCTGCAGCCCTTCTCGGTCCCGCAGCAAGTGCAGGCGGGCGGCTGAGTCCGGGGGTCGGGGCGGTCGCCCTCTTCGTCGTGCTGAGAGCGTTCGCATCCGGAGGCGCCGCCGTCACCGGCGTGGAGGCCATCTCCAACGGCGTCCCCGCGTTTCGCAAGCCGGAGTGGAGAAATGCGCAGACCACGCTCATGTGGATGGGCGCCATCCTGGGGACCAGCTTCCTCGCTGTTTCCTTCCTGGCCCATCGCCTGCACGTCCTTCCGGTCGCCGACGAGAGCAAGTCGGTGCTGGCCCAGATCGGCCAGGCGGTCTTCGGCTCCGGCCCCCTTGGCCACGCCCTGTTCCTCGCCCTGCAGCTCTCCACGATGCTCATCCTCGTCCTGGCCGCGAACACGTCGTTCGCGGATTTCCCTCGCCTCGCCAGCTTCCACGCGGGGGACTCGTTCATGCCCAGGCAACTCACCAAGCGAGGACACAGGCTCGTCTTCTCAACCGGGATCGTCGCGCTCGCGGGGGCGGCGAGCCTGGTCCTCGTCGCGTTCAGAGCCAGCGTCTCGTCGATGATCCCGCTCTATGCCTTGGGGGTCTTCCTCTCGTTCACGTTGTCGCAGAGCGGCATGGCCAAGCGGCACCTGAGGCTACATGAGAAGGGCTGGAAGCTCGGGCTCCTTCTCAACGGGGTAGGGGCGATCTGCACCTTGGTCGTCACGATCGTCATCGGCATCGTCAAGTTCCAGAAGGGCGCCTGGGCCGTGATCCTCCTCGTGCCCGTGTTGGTCTACCTGTTGGTGCGGGTGAACCGCATCTACGAGCTGGAGGAGGAGGATCTGCTCGAAGGGCTCGAGAGGATCCGGAAGCCCATAGGCGAGCGCCATATCGCCCTCGTCCTCGTGGACGCATGTGACGAGAAGACGTTCCACGCCATGCAGTACGCGCTCACGATCCATCCCCAGCAGATCATCCCGATCCACCTGGCAACGAGGAGGGACGAAGCCGAGGCCCTAGCGGAGCGGTGGAGCGAGGCGGGGATGCCTGTGCCGCTCCAGCCGATCACGTGCGAGGATCGCCGCCCCGGCGAGTGCCTCGACGAGTACCTGCGAGCTCTGGCCCGGGACGACGTGCAGGTCACCGTGATCATCCCGGGCCCCGCCCGGCTCACCACGCGGCAACGACTGCGTCGGGGCTCGAGCTGGGGGGCGCTTCTTCGGCCACTTCGCGACGTCGCCAACGTCAGGTTCGTGGTGGTCCGGGACCACGGTGGACACGGCCACGGGCTGTGGAACGGCCGGATGTTCCTCTCCCCCAGGCCACGGCACGTGGCGGTCATCCTGGTCGATCGCCTGGATCGGAGCACCCTCAAGGCCATCAAGTACGCTCGCGCGATAGACGCGTTCGACATCCGGGCGGTGCATGCGGGGGTCGATCCCCACAAGGCCCAGGAGCTGGCCGAGCAGTGGGCGGATGTCGGCCACATCCTCGGGATCCCGCTCGATGTCACCGAATGCTTCGACCGTGATGTGGCCCGAACCATCGGCGAGTACGTCCACGAGATCTCGGCCCCAGACGCGGAGGTCACCGTGATCATCCCGCGGCGCGAGTACCCGCGGTGGGCCCAGAGGCTCCTCCACGACAGGACGAGCAGAGCCATCGCCAGGGCGCTCGCGGACGAGCCCCACGTGGACGTGGTCACGGTTCCCTACCGGTTGCGAGACGACCAACGAGGACCGGAGCGCTCGGCCGCGCCCGTACCCTTGTCTCCGGCCGGAGTCCCCCCGCCGACGCGGACGGCGAAGGCAACCATTCCGTCCACACGTTAGGCTTTCCGGCCGTGCACATCGTGATCATGGGGTGTGGACGCGTCGGCGCCGCCCTCACCGTGGAGCTGGCGAAGGCCGGTCACACGGTGGCGATCATCGACAAGCGGCCCGAGGCGTTCGAGCGCCTTCCTCCGGGCTTTCATGCGAAGACCATCGTCGGCCTGGGATTCGACCGCGAAGTGCTGGAGGATGCGGGGATCAAGGAGGCCGGCGCGTTCGTCGCCGTCTCCAATGGGGACAACTCGAACATCGTCTCGGCCAGGATCGCCAGAGAGCACTTCCACATCCCCAAGGTGATCGCCCGCATCTACGACCCAAGGCGGGCCGACATCTATGAGCGGCTGGCCATCCCGACTGTGGCCTCCGTGCGCTGGGCCGCCTCGCGCATCATGTATCTGCTGTTCCATGGCAAGGAAGAGGTGAAGGAGGCCCTCGCCGGCGGCACCCTCCTGCACATCCAGCGCACGGTTCCGGACCATCTCACGGGCAAACCTGTCGCTTCGGTCGAGGAGCCGGGACACGTCCGGGTCGCCGGGGTCGATCGGGGAGGGTCGGGCTTCATTCCCGTCGACGGGAGCACGTTCCAGGAGGGGGACGTGGCCCATTTCGTGGTGAGCGTCGATTCGGTGAACAGGCTCGACGTGCTCCTGCAGCCGGTGGCCGAATGAAGCTGGAGGAAGGATGAGGGTGGTCGTGGCCGGCGCGGGGAACGTGGGCAGGCACCTGGCCACGGATCTGGCCGAGCGAGGGCACGAGGTCACCTTGATCGAGCAGGACAAGGGCACCCTTACCCGAGCCAAGGCGGAGATCCCGGAGAGCGTGAACACGCTGCTGGGGGACGCGTGCGAGCCCTACGTGCTGGAAGAAGCCAAGCTCGGGCAGGCGGACGTCATCGTGGCCGCGACCGGTGACGACGAAGACAACCTGGTCGTCTCGTTACTGGCCAAGCAGGAGTTCGCCGTGCCACGCGTGGTGGCCAGGGTCAACCACCCCCGCAACGAGTGGATGTTCACCGAGCAGTGGGGCGTGGACGCGGCGGTGAGCCCTCCACACATCCTCACCGCGCTCGTCGAGGAGGCGGTGACCGTGGGTGACGTCGTCCGCCTCCTCAAGTTGGATCGAAGCGGGGCCGCCCTCGTCGAGCTGACCCTTCAGCAGGGGTCCTCAGCCGTGGGCAAGCCCATGTACGAACTCCGCCTGCCGCTCGACTCCGCCATCGTCGCTATCGTTCGGGAAGGCCACGTCGTCATCCCCCAGCCGGAAACGGTGTTGGTGGCGGGTGACGAGATCATGGCGATCGCCAAGCCCGAGGCCGAGGAGGATCTCCGCCAGGCCTTGGAGTAGGGCGCCGAGCGAGCTCGCCGCGGTCAGACTGACAGCTCTCTCCTGCCGAAGATGGAGCTCTCGGCGACATAGAACAGCGCGATCAGGCCGAAGAGGATCACGCTCGCGGTGGGGTTGGCCAGGGCGATCAACGTGGCGGCGAGATAAATCCAGGGCCCGGGCAGATAGCTCCGCGATATCCCGCTGACGACGCGGCTGTCGACGTCCTCGCGGAGCAACCGCCGGCCCACTGAGGCATAGAACCAGATCGCGCTGAACATCACGGCCGTGAGGGTGAGGGTGATCCCATACATGAGCGCCGCCGCGCGAGCCCCGTCCGTCCGCACGTTCTCGGCGATCAGCCGCGTGGGGAACGGGATGAAGGCCACGACCATGAGGAAGACCACTGTCAACACGAGGAACGTGCGGTCGACCCGATCGATCTGGTGCATGACGGTGTGATGGTTTGCCCAGATGATCCCGATCGTGAGAAAGCTGACGGCATAGGCGACGTAGGAGGGCCAAATGTGCAGGAGCTGAGCGGCCAATCCTTCCCCGCCCTCACCCACCTGCGCGTCGACGTTCAGGATCAGCAGCGTCGCGGCGATGGCCAACACGCCATCCGCGAAGGTCTCGAGCCGCCCCGTGCTCATCGGGAGGGGCTCATGCGAACTCGAACGTGGGATTGACCATGCGGCGTATACCCTGCTCCTCGCCGAGTACCCCTTCGATGACCAGTCGGGATCCAAGAGCGAGGCCAGGGATCTTCCTGCGGCCGAGCCAGCGAGCGGTCACCGACCCGGTTCCATCCGAGAGCACGATCTCGAGCGCCTCGAATCCCTCCACCGGTCGCACCGTGATCCTCCTGACCATTCCGGCCACCCTCACCTTTGATCTTGGCGGCGCATCGGCGATACGAACGGTTCCAGGGATGCTTTCCGCCCACTCCCGCAACTCCTCCGCCAGGCGCTGCTCGTCGGTCTCAGCCAGCCGACTGAGGAACCGCCGCAGCGCCCCCATCACCCCTCCGCGATTCGCGAGTCGTCTAGGGAGAAGGTCGCTTGGTTGCGTCGGCGGCGATCTCGGAGGCCTCTCTCGCCTCTGGGACGACGTCGTGCTCCGGCAGGGGGAACGGCTCGGCCGCGGGCGGCGCCTGAGCTCCCTCCCCCCCAACGAGGAGCTCCACCCGGCGCGACTTGGAGTACCAGATCATGAAGGCCAGCAGGAGAGAGGCCAGCGCGGCGACCGTGATCCTGATCGCGGTGTCGTCCGCGAACCGAACCACGAGCGGCGCGATGAGGAGCGACACCAGGTTCATCACCTTGATCAGTGGGTTGAGTGCCGGGCCGGCGGTGTCCTTGAAGGGATCGCCGACGGTGTCGCCGATGACCGTGGCCTTATGCGATTCGCTTCCCTTGCCGCCGTAGTTGCCCTCCTCGACCAGCTTCTTCGCGTTGTCCCAAGCCCCTCCGGCGTTGGACAGCATCACCGCGAGGAGCTGCCCGGTGAGGATGGCCCCGGCCAGGAAAGCTCCGAGGGCCTCCGCGTCCAGGAAGAAACCCACGATGATGGGAGAGAGCACGGCCAGGAGCCCGGGAGTCATGAGCTCGCGCAGCGAGGTCTTGGTGCAGATGTCCACGACGCGGGCGTAGTCGGGCGTTTCCTTGAACTCCATGATCCCCGGGTGCTCCCGGAATTGATTCCGGACCTCGACCACGACCTGTGAGGCGGCCCGCCCGACTGCCCGGATGGCCAGCGAGGAGAACAGGAACGCGACTGACCCTCCGATCAGCAGCCCGACCAGCACCTCGGGGATGTCGACCCGGATCCCGGGCAAGTCGAGGCCCTCCAGGATCAGCGCTTCCAGGAACGAGCCGAACAGCGACGTGGCCGCGATCACGGCGGTGGCGATGGCCATCCCCTTGGTGATGGCCTTGGTCGTGTTCCCCACCGCGTCCAGCCCGGCCATGATCTTGTCGGCCCGCTCCCCCAGGCCACCCGACATCTCGGCGATCCCGTGGGCGTTGTCGGAAACTGGCCCGTACGTGTCCATCGACACGATCACCCCGACTGTGGTGAGCATGCCCATCCCGGTCAAGGAGATGAAGTACAGGGCCTCGGCGTTGGTGTTGCCAAGGTAGAAGGCCGAGGCGATGGCTGCGCCGATGATGAGGATGGCCCACACGGTCGACTCGAGCCCGACGGAGAACCCGGAGAGGATCACGGTCGCCGGGCCGGTCTGAGAGGATTCGGCGATCTCCTTGACGGGCTTACGTTTGGTGGAGGTGAAATGCTCGGTGAGCACCTGGATCAGGCTGGCCAGGACCAAGCCGAAGAAGACAGCCCAGAACACCCGAAGGTCGCCCACGTAGGCGGCAGCCAGGAACACGACCCCGACCGCGGAGGCGACCGCGGAGACGAAGAACCCGCGGTTGATGGCCTTCATGCCGTGCTCGTCCTCGCTCCTCGGCGAGACGGCGAGGATCCCGATGACCGACGTGATGACCCCAATTGCCCGGACGAACAGCGGAAACATGACCCCGACGATGGCGCCCTTGGGAGAATCGGCGTAGGCGGCCGCCCCCAGGATGATGGAAGCCACCAGGGTGACCTCGTACGACTCGAACAGATCGGCCGCCATGCCGGCGCAGTCGCCCACGTTGTCGCCCACGTTGTCGGCGATGACGGCGGCGTTGCGAGGATCGTCCTCGGGGATGTTCTTCTCGACCTTTCCGACCAGGTCGGCGCCCACGTCCGCGGCCTTGGTGAAGATGCCGCCGCCCACCCGCATGAACATGGCCAACAGGGCCCCGCCGAAACCGAACCCGACCAGCACAGTGGTCGCATCCTGCTTGTAGATGATCAGGATGGCGGTGGCGCCCAGCAGGCCGAGGCCGACCGTGAACATCCCGGCCACCCCCCCCGTGCGGAAGGCCAGCCGCATGGCCCTCTTCAGCCCAGCTTCGCGGGCAGCGTTGGCGACGCGGACGTTTCCGCGAACGGCCAGCCACATGCCGGCGAAGCCCGTGACCGCTGAGAATCCGGCACCCAGGATGAAGGCGATCGATCGACCCAGTCTCAGGGAAAGGGCGGAGTGCGCGGCTTCCTTCGGGACCGGGAGGAGGAAGAAGAGGGCGACGAACAGGATGCCCATGAACACACCCAACGTCCGGAACTGGCGGTTGAGATAGGCCCGGCTCCCGATCTGGATGGCCCGGGCGATCTCCTTCATCTTGTCGGTACCTTCGGGGGCCGCCAGCACCTCGCGACTGAAGACGTAGGCAACGCCCAGGGCCAGCAGGGAGATGACCAGGATCACCCACAGCGAGGTGTCCTCGAACGGATGGAAGATGACCTCCTGGCTGAGGCTCCCTTCCTGGGCGAGTAGCGACATCGAGCTTTCCTCTCTGACGGCGGTATGTTCGGTGAGCGCTCAGGGGCCAAAGCCCCAGGTCGGCCGGGCATTATAGCTCACGCCGATTGTCCGCCTTACGAATGGAGCCATGCGAAGAGCGGGGCTCGGCGAGAGGGGTCCTCAGGTCGACAGTGCCGCTTCGTCCTCCGGTCTGCTGGAGCGCGACAGGAGGATGGCGCCTATCCCCGCCGAGACGACCGACGCGGCCAGAACGGCAATCCTGGCGTGGTCCCGAGTTGCCTCCACAGAGAACGCGAGCTCCGAGATCAGGAGGGATACGGTGAACCCGATGCCAGCGAGCGCCCCGATCCCCGCCATCCGTCCCCATCCGGTCCCCTCGGGAAGCCGGGCGATCCCTGAACGAGTTGCCAGCCAGGTGGCGGCGGTGATCCCTACGGGCTTGCCGACCACCAGGCCGGCGAACACACCGATCGTCACCGAGCTCGAAAAGGCCGCGGAGACGGCGGTACCGGTCAAGCTCACCCCCGCGTTGGCGAGGGCGAAGATCGGGACCACCACGAAGCTGGTCCATGGATGTAACAGCGACTCCATCCGAACAAGGGGCGACTCGGTTCCTCCGGTGGCGCGTTGGAGCGGCACTGCCGGTGTCAGGAGCCCCAGCGCCACCCCGGCGATCGTCGCGTGGACGCCGGATCTGAACGTGGCCAGCCAGACCAACAGCCCGAGAGCTATGTACAGGGCGGTCCATCTCACTCGGAGGCGGACGAACACCGCGATGAGCAGGATGAGGGCGACAGCCACGGCGAGCCACGGGCCCGAGACGTCCTCCGCATAGAACAACGCGATCACCACGATGGCTCCGATGTCGTCCACTATGGCCAGAGCCAGCAGGAAGGCTTTGACCGAGGACGGAAGGCGCCGGCCGACCAGACTGAGGGCACCAAGGGCGAACGCGATGTCCGTGGCCATCGGAATGGCCCAGCCCTGCGGCTCTTCGCCGACGTTGATCGCCAGATAGAGCACGGCAGGCCCGATCATGCCGCCCACGGCGGCCACGACCGGAAGGATGGCGTCCCGACGCGACCGAAGCTCGCCGATGAGGAGCTCTCGCTTGATCTCCAGCCCCGCCACGTAGAAAAAGAGCACCATGAGGCCGTCGTCGACCCAGGCCTTTAGGTCTTGGGGCAGCGGCCAGCGTCCGAACCCGATCTCAAGAGGCGTGTGCCATAGCCGTTCGTACGCCCCGCTCCACGGGGAATTGGCCCATACGAGCGCCACCAGCGTCGCCGCAAGCAACAGCAGGCCGCCCGCATACTCGGTCGCGAGGAATGCCTGGAGTGGCCCCAACACGAACCTCGAGCGATCACTTCCGCGGTTCCCCATATCGCTCCACCGGCGCAAACGACAAGAAGCGCCGGGGATGCTCGGCCGCACGCCACTCGCGGCTGCCGACCAGACTTCCCGGCGCTCCTTTGGTACGAGCTCCGAGTCTACCCCGAGGGCGAAGCCGGGGTCGCCGCTTCGGTGCGCATCTTCATCGGCGGAGCGGCGTGCGTAAGCCATCCCGCAAGAGAGGCAGGATGAGGTGTCGTTGCTGGGAGAAGATCACGAGGCCGAGCACCAGGTACACGACCGAGACGCCTACGCGCTCAGCCAGTTCCCAAGACTCGGGCACCACGGCGCCGATGATGAACTGCGCCCAGAAGAGTGTGAAGAGCAGGAGGGCCTCGCGCACCGAGATGGACAGCGTCACGAGGACCGCGAGGGCGAAGAACGACTGCGCGGCGGTGAGCAACAGCTCCTCACGCTGGTGGGCGTCGATCGGTAGTCCGTGGAGGCCCCCGGCGCCGATGGAGAAAACGATCGGGAGCGTGCCGACGAGCAGCGTCCATTGGTTCACCTTCGAGGACACGAGCGTCCCCAGCGCGGCGTTCGTGTTGAGCCGCCATGCGTACAGGCCCGCCACGAGCAGCTCGGGCGCCTCGGACGCGAGCGGCGCGAGCCACTGGACCAGGAGGAACTCGCTGATCCCCAACTCGCTCCCGGTCTCGACGAGGGATTCCGCGAACGACTCGGCGCACAGCAGGATCACCACCGCGGCGAACGCGAACATCCCGATCACCGCCGTGCGTCGGTTGGCCTTCCTGAATGTGCCGATCAGACGGGCCGGTCCGACCAGGTGCGGCTCCTCGGCCGGCCCCATGGAGACCCGGATCGTGTACGCCACGAAGATCGATATCAGGATCAGGGAGTCGATCGGCGTCACGGCGTCCTTCAATGGCAGCGTGAGTGAGTACACCGTGGCGATCGCGAGGAAGGACACCTCGACGGCATGCGAGCGCTCGAGCGTGACCTCTCGAAGGACGGGCGGCCGGCGGCGAGAACGGTATGCGGCGATGAATACTACGAGCGACCAGCCGATGCCGATCAGCAGCCGGTTCGCGCCGGTCATGTTGGCGAGAGCGAGGGAGCAGTTGCTGTTGCCTGTCGCTCCGGGCGGCTGACACGCCGGGCCGAACTGCTCGAAGTCGTTGCCGCCCTTGAAGGCGAACACCATGTCGACCGCGTACTCAGGAAGAACCGCGATGAATGCCAGCACGGCGATGGCCAGCCCAGCGGAGATGTCCAGCTGAGCGACCTCCGCAGCCCAGGACAGGATGAACGCTGCCCCAACGATCGCGAAGCCGAACACGAGGGCCTCCAGGAAATGGGCCAGGTCGGGGCCGGCGCTCCGAATGACGACCGCCGGGAGGGTCGCACCGATCGCAAGGCCGAGGCCCAGGGCCTGACGTCCGGGATGGACGTCGGATAGCTCCTGCCGCAACCTGGTCATTCGGTGAACCTAGCAACTGGCGTCCACGGGGACCAGGTTGCCCGAACGCACCTGGCCTTCAGTCCTGGGACCGGCGGGTCATGGCTGGGATCACCGGGCCGAACGCTCGCCGGCCGTGATGACGGTGAACCCGGAGTGGACTACTCCCCTTCGAGCAGCTCTAGCTTACCCGGTGGAGGCCCCCTGACCCCTCCTCTCACCGGCCGAGGCCATCTCCCGATCCTCTGGTTCTGGCGGAGGCACGGTGGTCGGCGCGATGGATGCGTCAGGAGGCCAGTGGATCCTGCTGTCCCACAGGTGAAGGAGGACGATCTTCGTCGAGGCGATCACCGGAACGGTGAGCAGCATCCCGACCAACCCGGCCAGGGTCCCCCCGATCAGCAAGCCCAGCAACACCGTGATGGGGTGGAGTTTCACGGTTCGAGCCATCACGTTCGGGCTGATGATGTGGTTGTCGATCTGCTGAACGATCAGCAGGGCCAGAGACGCTCCTATCGCCAATGGCCACCCAGGCTCCAGATGAAGGAGACCACCGCTGTCACTAGTGGTGAACGCGATGAACAGCGCCGGGATCGCGCCGATGAACGGCCCGATGAGGGGAATCAGATTGAAGAGCCCGGCCACAGCCCCCACCAGGGCCCAGTACGGCAAGCCCACGATCCACAAGCCGAGCATCGAGGCGAGCCCGACGAACGCGGCCACGAGGAGCTGGCCACGGAAGTAGCCGCCCAGCGCCCGCCCGATCTTGTCCAGGATCGAGCGGATCTCGTCCCTCCGGCCCTGCGGGATCAGCGACATCGCCCCACGCTGGACCTTGGGAAGGTCGACCAGCAGATAGAAGCCAAGGACTGCTCCCAGAATGAACACGACCAGCGCATGGACGAATCCTGCCGTCACGCTGAAGATTCGTGAGATGAAGCTTCCCGCCTGGCCCTGAGGGGTGAGGCTGACCAGGATGTCGGTGGAGTTCATGCGGATCCCGAGCCGCCTGGCTGTGTCGGTCAGGAATTCCTGGGCGCGTCCGAGGAGGCCGGGGAGCGTCGAGACGAAGCTCGACACCTGGTTCGCCACGATGGGGATGATGAATCGCAGCGCGACCACAACGATGGTCAGGAAGACGACGTAGGTGATCAGAGTCCCCCAGCCCCGTGGCAGGCCTCGGGCATGCAGGCGCGCCACGATCGGATTGAGCAGGTAGACGATGATCAGCGCCAGGAGCACGGGCCCGAAGGCGATGCGCACCGGGATCAGTACGTACCGATACGCCAGGTAGGCCAAGATGAGGACCCCGATGGCGGACCACGCCATCAGGCCTGCCCGGACGATGCCGGACCGCATGGGATCCGGGTTACGCGTCGGCCCTTCCGTTCGGGTCGTCTCGGGACACCGTGAGCACCATACGCACACTCATTCCCTGTCCCTGGAGAGGCGTGATCGCGACCTCGTCGACCAACCCTCGGATGATGGGAAGGGACAGAGCCCTGTCGAAGGGCAGCTCTTCGGTGTCGATCTCTGAGGGTGAGCCCGACACCGAGCGCTCGACCCCCGTCCCCGGATCGATCAGCTCCACGATGACATTGTCGGTTCCGGCGGTGACCAGCATCCGGATGGGCAGGCCGTCGCCCGGTCCGTCGGCGATGGCAGTGGTGCAGGCTTCGGACACTGCGAGCTTGACGTCTTGCACCAGATCGTCCGGGAGATCGCGCAGGCGGACCAGGGCAGACACGGCGTGTCGCGCGGTGCCGACGAACTCGGGCTTGGGTGGGAACTCGAGCTCGAGCTCGGGAACGTCGTGGGCGCCGTCTCCGGCCGGCATCATGCCCCGGAGACCGACTCCTTCAGGGCGTCGTCCACCGAAGCGTGGATGGGGAAGGCTTTGTTCAGACCGGTGATGTCGAAGATCTTCAGAATCTTGTCCTGCGTGGCCACGATGGCGAGGCTTCCCTCGCGGTTCTTGACCCGCTTCAGGCCTTCGACCAGGACACCGAGCCCGGTGGAGTCAAGGAAGTCCACCTTCTCCATGTCCACCACGATGCGCGTCCCGCCGCCGTCAACGAGATCCACGATCGATTGGCGCAGGCGGGGCGCGGTGTACACGTCGATCTCACCACGAAGGACGAGGACGTCCGCGTCGCCCCGCTTCTGATTCTCCACTTCAAGATCCATGGAAGCCTCAGTTTACACCCTGCCTCTCGAGCCCCGTTTCGGGTGAGCCTCGTTGTAATCCGGCCGCCCGGCCGTTAACCTGCCTGCCCGATGCGCCCCGCCCCGCCAAGCGGAACTCCCTCGGAGAGCGACTCGCTGGACGAGCATGACCTGACCCCGCTCTCGACAGCCGCCCGCCGCAGTGAACGGCATTCCCGCTCTCGACAATGGTGGGCCGCTCGGATCGGAGCTGGCGTTGTCTTGCTCGTGCTGATCGCGGTCGGCGGGCTGGCGCTGCTGGGTGGCGGCGGGGCGCCTGGCCCCGCGGGTCCCCCCCCAGCGACCTCCCCACCTGCCCCGCCACGAACCGAGTTCGTCTTCCCCCTGGTCAAGACCGGCGCCGTTGCCACCGGCAGGCGCAACAACACGGCGGCTCGCACCGCTGCAACCCGGATCCAGACGGCGCTCTCGCGTTTCTACGACGCCGCCTTCATGGATCCTGAGACGTGGAAGAACGGTCTGGCGGCCGAGGCGTGGGACGCGTTCGCCGAACCCCTCCGGGAGCAGGCGATGTCGGACGCAGCGTCGTTGACGCTCGGTGACGCCGAGTCGAGCGTCGACCAGCTCTCCGTCACGGAAGCATCGCTGTCGGTGCGGCTGCTGCTCGATCCGAGGGGACGTCCGCGCGCCGCGGTGGCGACCGTGGTCTTCGACGCCTCGGGGACGCTCTCCGGCGGCGAGGCCGTGCTGGTATCGAACCGGGCCAGCTTCCTCCTGGAGCCCGAAGGATCTCGGTGGCTCGTGGTCGGGTATCCGACCGCCAGGACCGAAGTGAACACGCCCTCGCCCTCCCCATCACCCGGGGCGAGCGGATCCCCGACGCCGACGGGAAGCCCGTCGCCCTCGCCGGGAGGGAGCCCATGAAGCGCGCTGTCGGAGCAATGATCGGCGTCGCGGTCGTCGTGGCCGTCAGCGTGCAGGCCCTGGGTGCAACCGGCCGCTCAGGCCCGGCTCGGGCCGCGGATCTGGTCGAGATCCACTCGGCCCACGGGGCCTCGTACGTGCCGGCCCTCCAGGGGAAGCGACCCCTCTTCATCCTGGCCCTGGGAAGTGACGCCCGGCCCGGACAGAGCATCACGCACCAGCGAGCGGATTCGATCCACATCATCGGCGTCGATGTCCAGCGTCGCCGGGGCACGATCCTGGGCTTCCCTCGCGACTCGTGGGTGCACATCCCCGGACACGGCACCACGAAGATCAACACCGCCATGACGCTCGGTGGGCCGCAATTGATGGTGAGAACCGTGGAGAGCATCACCGGCATCCGCATCGATTTCTGGATGCTCACCTCGTTCGGAGGGTTGATGAAGATGGTCGACGGGGTCGGCGGCTTCAAGGTCTATGTGCCCCGTCCGATGAACGACCGGTTCTCGGGAGCGAACTTCAGGAAGGGGCTTCAGCACTTCACCGGTCGGGAGGCTCTGGCCTTCTCCCGAGACCGCCATGACGTGCCGGGAGGTGACTTCGGCCGCTCCAAGAACCAGGGGAGGCTGATGCTCGCGGCCCTCTCCCGCTTCCACAAGGTGTTCAAGGACGATCCGGGAAAGATCTTCGGATGGATCGCTGTGGGATGGCGGAACCTCCGCACCGACCTCGGCGTGGACACCCTCCTCGATCTGGCCCTGACGGCCACCTCCATCCCTCCGAAGAGGGTGAAGAACCTGCTGGTTCCGGCCTCGGTGGGAAGCGTCGGGGCCGCCAGTGTGGTCTTCATCTCGAGCTCAGCGGATCGGATCTATGCCGACATGCGACAGGACGGCGTGGTGGGTTGAGCGGCGGGTCGGCGACTACAGCCGAACCAGAACAAACACGACGTAACCCACGAAGAAGGCTCCCTGCGCCAACAAGAGCCTGGCGGCCAGCTTTCCCCGAACCTTGATCGTGAGCCACAGAACCGATCCCGCCATCAACGCAACGAGGCCGGCGACCAGCGAGTCCACGTTCTCGGGACCGGTGAACCGCCAGGGGGTGAGCAGCAGGCCAATCGTCACGGGGAAGGACGACTGGAACACCATCGCTCCGGTGATGTTGCCGAGCGCGAGCGTGTCCTTTCGTCTGCGGACCCAGATCACGCTGTTGAACTTCTCGGGAAGCTCCGTGGCGATCGGGGCGATCAGCAGGGCGAGCGCCAGGGGAGGGACCGAGAAGGTCGTCGAGATGCTGTCGATCCCCAGCACGAAGACACGCGCTCCCGCGACGATCCCGACCACAGCGACCAGCGACTGCGTGATGCTCGCCCATCTCGGTGGCAGAGACGTGACCTGCTCTCGCTTTCCTCTCAGTCTGTGTATCCACCGGCGGAGATAGAGGGGAGCTACCTCCCCGGTGGCTTCGGCGGCCTCCACGTCCAGGCCCGGCGACCGGAAGTGGCGCCTCACGTACACGGCGTAGCCAACCATGAGGGCGGCGGCCAGGAGCCACTTGAACACCTGAGGATGCAACAGCCCCGCGACCAGGGCGAGGGAATACATCACCAGGAAGTACCCGAGGTCCTGCAGGAGCACCCGACGGTCCCCGCCGAGGTCGGTCGAACGGTTCCCACCCCTAGCCACGATCAGCACCGCAGTTGCGACCACGAACATCGCCAGCGTGGAAAGCATGAAGGGGGCGCCGAGGATCGCCCCGATGCCGATCTCATCCCCCGCTTGACGGCCGACCAGGATTGCCACCAAGGGCAGGAGCGTCTCGGGGAGCGCCGTTCCGACGGCGGCGAGGACGCTGCCGACGGCTCCCTCGGACAGCCCGAAGCCCTCGCCGATCCATTCGACCCCGTTGGTGAACAGCTCGGCCGAGAACAGGATCCCGCCCAGCGAGACCACCAGCTCGAGCCACTCCAAGACGCGCGATCCTTTCTGCCGGCCTGAACGCGGGCGGCGCAGCGGGCAATTTTCCCACCCCAGCGGTGAGTCCAAAGAGCTCGAGTTCTGCCCGCGGAACGCGTCTACGATCGGGCGGTGGATGCGAAGAAGTTCGTGGACGGGCTCCGCGATCAGGTCGGGAGCGAGGCATCCCTGGCCCATGTCGAGGTCCTGGAGGCGAGGGAACCCCTCCTCGAGCCGTTTCCCGAGGTGCCCGAGGTCCTCCGGCGGAGGCTCGCACTCATCGGCATCGACGGCCTCTACCCGCACCAGCGCCAGGCTCTTGACGCCCTCGACGACGGAAGGAACGTCATCGTGGCGACGGGAACGGCGTCCGGCAAGACGCTCGTGTACAACCTGGCCTTCGCCAGGACGGCCATCGCCGACGAGAAGCGAACCGCCTTGTACGTCTTCCCGACGAAGGCGCTGGCCCGCGATCAGCTGAGGCAGGTCCGGGAGCTCAAGTTGCCACAGGTCCGGGCGGCCGTCTACGACGGAGACACCCCACAGGCCGAGCGTCCCCTGATCCGGCGCAATGCCAATCTCGTGATGACCAATCCGGACATGCTTCACGCCTCGATCCTTCCGGGGCATCCTCGTTGGGCCGATTTCCTGCTGCGCCTCTCGCTCGTGGTTGTGGACGAGGCTCACGTGGCCCGAGGCGTGTTCGGCTCACACGTCGGCATGATCCTCAGGCGCCTGCGCCGTTTGGTGGCTCACTACGGGGGCCGGCCCCAGTTCGTGCTGTCCTCGGCGACCATCGGCAACCCCTCTGACCTGGCCGAGAGGCTGGTGGGACTCCCCTTCGACCAGGTCGACCGGGACGGCTCCCCAAGGGGGGAAAAGCTGTTCATCCTGTGGAACCCACCGCTCGTCGACGAGGAACTCGGTCTTCGCCGAAGCGCCATCACCGAGGCCTCATGGATGCTCCGCGACCTCGTGCAGGAGGAGATCCGGGCCATCGCGTTCTGCCGATCACGCAGGGCGGCGGAGCTGGTCGCGGAGTTCGCCCGCAGGGAGCTGCCCGGGAGCCTGAAGCGGCGGGTGAAGTCCTATCGCGCCGGGTACCTGGCCGCGGAGCGTCGCGAGCTGGAGCGCGCCCTCGCATCCGGTGAGCTCCTCGGGGTGGCAGCGACCTCTGCCCTGGAGCTGGGGATCGACGTGGGCTCCCTGGACGCTGCCCTCCTCGCGGGGTACCCGGGCACCCGGGCATCGATGTGGCAGCAGGCGGGCAGGGCGGGTCGCAGGTCGGACTCCTCCGTGGCCATGCTCATCGCCCAGGACGACCCGTTGGACCAATACCTGGTCCAACACCCGGCGGACCTGTTCCGGAAGCCCGCGGAGGCGGCGGTGATCGACCCGACGAACCCGTACGTGGTCGGGCCACACATCGCGTGCGCCGCTCGAGAGCAACCCCTGACCGAAGACGAGGTCGGGTTCTTCGGCGAGGGCGCTGCCGAGGCGGCCGAACGGCTCGTGGAGTCCGGTGAGCTGTTCCGGCGACGGGGCCTTCTGTACCACCGCGGCCGGGAGTCCCCGCACCGCCGGATCGACATCCGATCGGCTTCCGGATCGCTCTTCGCCATCGTCGATGAGGAAACCGGTGCGCTCCTGGGGACGGTCGACGAAGCCCGAGCCTTCTGGCACGTCCACCCCGGCGCGGTCTACCTCCACCAGGGCGAGCAGTACGAGGTGAGCGACCTCGATCTGGACAGCCACGTTGCCCTGGTGGACCGAAGCACGGCGGACTATTACACGCAGACGCGGGACATCACCGACGTGGAGGTCCTGAGCATCATCGACCAGGGGGCCATCGGTGAAGTGCCTGCGCTGTTCGGCGAGGTGAGGGTCACCCGGCAGGTCGTCGGCTTCCAGCGCAAGCTCGCCTCCACGCAGGAGGTCCTGGACGAGGTCGCCCTGAGCCTCCCTCCCCAGACGCTCACAACGAAGGCCCTCTGGTGGATCCTCCCCCGCCGCCTCCTGGTCCGGGCCCGCATCACGGCGGCCACCCTTCCGGGCACGGCCCACGCCGCCGAGCATGCTGCCATCGGCCTTCTGCCTTTGGTGGCCACGTGCGATCGGTGGGACGTAGGTGGGCTGTCGACGCCGTTTCACCCCGACACCGGCGGGGCGACGATCTTCATCTATGACGGGTACCCGGGAGGCGCCGGCATCGCCGAGCGCGGCTACGAGTCGGGAGAACGCCTCCTCGAGGCCACGTTCGAGGCGGTACGGCAATGCCCCTGCGCGAAGGGCTGCCCATCGTGCGTGCAGTCGCCGAAGTGCGGCAATGGAAACGAGCCGCTCGACAAACAGGGTGCGGTGGCGATGCTCGCGGCGATGCTCGGCAAGACGTGGGGATAGGAGCGCGATCCGTCCTCAGCGCTCCGCCAACACAAAGACGAGGGGCCACATGGGGCTGGGCTCGAACATCCTGCGTTGCAGGAACGATCGGTCATAGGCCTCGGCCCGACGGTCGAACTGCGCCACGTCCTGGCGGGCCGAGGCGAGGTCTCGCCCAGTCACAAGCCCAAGCTATCGCACTCCCTGCGGTAGCCTGCGCGGCATGAACGTCTACGTCGCGGTGTGTGGGCCCGACCCGGCACCTCCGGACGTGGCGGCTCAGGCGGAGGAGATCGGCAGGCTCCTGGCAAGGGCGGGGGCCATCCTCGTGTGCGGCGGGCTGGGCGGGACCATGCAGGCCGCCGCGAGAGGCGCCAGCAAGGAGGGAGGTACAAGCATCGGCATCCTCCCAGGTTCGGACCGCTCCGCGGCCAGTCCTCACCTCACCGTGACCGTTCCCACCGGGATGGGTGAGATGCGAAACGCGCTCATCGTGCGCTCGGCGGATGTGGTGATCGCGGTGGCCGGTGAGTTCGGAACCCTCTCTGAGATCGCCTTCGCACTCAAGACCGGCGTGCCGGTCGTGGGCCTGGGCACCTGGGAGCTCGCCAAGCCGGGCCGGATGATCCCCGATCCCATCGTTCGCGCCTCATCCGCCCACGACGCGGTCGACCGGGCGCTGCGCCTGGCCAGGTCCCCCTAGATATACACGCGGAAGCGGGTCGGGCGGACCCGGATCCCCATGGAGTAGGCGTGGGCGAACGGCTCGGGCTCGTACCCCATCGCCTCGAGCTTTGCCGTGTATCGCTCCACGTATTCCGGAAAGTCCGTGAGGGGCCTGTCTTCGAACAGTTGGGCGCTGCCCTCGATCGATACGATGTCTCCCCCCTGACCGTTACCGTCGAGGTTCAGCGAGACCCGTGGGTTGCTTCGGATGTTCGCCACCTTCGGCGACCGGGCCATACTGAAGAGCACGACTTCCTCCCCGTCCCACCAGAACCACACCGGCGAGGTCTGCGGCTGCCCTGCCGCGTCCACGGTGGTCAGCCAGATGATGAGGTCCTCTTTGAGCCGACGGTCGGCGTGCTCGCGATCGCTGTCGACCACGCAGGCATGCTACTCGCCCGTGCGTCGGATAGAGTTCGGCTCATGAACATGAACGATCTCGAGGCTTGGACCGACGCGTACATCCTCGCGTGGGCGTCCAACGACCCCACAGCGATCGGCGACCTGTTCGCGGAGGACGCCCGCTACTTCACCCATCCGTTCCGCGAACCATGGAAAGGCAAGGAGGAGATCGTCCGGCAGTGGACCGAGCATCCGGACCCGCCGGGATCGTGGAAGGCGTCCTACCGCCCGCTGGCGCTGAACGGGAACACCGGCGTCATCCGCGGTACGACACAGTACTTCAAGAAGGACGGCTCCCTCCAGACCGAGTTCGCCAACATCTACGTGATCGATTTCGCGGACGATGGGCGGGCCGCCGAGTTCACCGAGTGGTTCATGGAGGCGAACCCGCCCGCCAGGGACTGATGCCGCCCGCGACACGCCTGAGCGTCTCCCGCTCGGACGCGGCCAGACCGAATCCGATCAACGCCGCCGCATAGACCAGCGTTCCCACCGCGCCACTCACCAACAGATCGGCCGGCCACGAGGCATCGCGCAGGAGCAAGTGCGTGCCCAGCATGGCCAATCCACCCAACAGCGCTGGGATGCCGAGCCTGGCGTACTCACGGTCGAACGGCTGGATGTGCACGAAACGCCAGACCAGGGCCAGCCGGACGGCGTTGGAGGCGACGAGAGTGACAGCTTGGGCCGTCGCTGCTCCCTCCGCCCCAAAGTGCGGGACAAGCGCGAACGCCAGGATCAGGTCCAGCGCGAACGACCCGGCGTAGACCGCGAGGTCCCACCCGGTGCGCCCCACCATGATCAGGATGAATCCGACGCTGCCCGTGGCCACGTTCACCGTCTGGCCGATGAGGAGGATGCGGAGAGCAGCCGTCCCGGACTGGAACTCGCCGCCGAACAGATGCAGGACCGGTCCCGGGACGATCAGCAGCAGGAGCAGAATGGGCATGGTTCCTGCCACCACCCACCGGGTCAGGGTCTTGAACAGGCCATCGAGCCGATCACGCTCACCGCGGGCGTAAAGGTCGGCCACGAACGGGCTGAACATGTAGTTCACCGCGATCAGGAACAGCACGAGCGCCTGGGCCACCCGCACGGCCGCCGCGTACACGCCCAGCTCCGGACCGGTCGCGTAGTGGCTGAACACGAAGTAGTCCGTCCAGAACAGGAGCTGAGCCAGGAGCGCGGCCGGGGCCCTCGGCGCTCCGTACCGCAGGAGCGCTCCGATCTCTCCCGGCTCGGCCGGCAGCCTAGGAAACGCCGCGGTCTCGCGTTCCCACACGAACCAGGCTGCCGCGGTCGCCACGAACCACGAGATTCCGTACGCGAGCACGCTGACACCGGTGGTCGTGCTGAAGGCCCACGCCACTCCCAGCGCCCCCATCCAGAGGAGCGGCTGGCCGGCCCAGTAGATCGAGAGCGTGTGGCGCATGATCTTCAGCCCGCGGGTCCCACCCAGGTACACCTGGCAGAGGGCGACGAAGGGGATGGCCAGCGCAGCCGCTCGGAAGGCGGCCGGGGTTCCGGCGAGGGCCGAGGCAAGGCTTTCCGCTCCGAGGAAGACTGCCGCCGAACCAACGATGCTCACGACCGCGGCGATCGCTACCGCTCTCGCCATCACCGAGCGAACCCGCCCGGGGTCGCCCCTTCCCACGTCGATGGCGACGCGCCGAACCGCCGCCATGTCCATCCCGAACCGGGTAGCGGCGCCCGCCACGAAGGCGAACTGGGTGGCAAGCGTGATGACCCCCAGCGCGGGGGCGCCGAGGACTCTCGAGATGAGGATGTTCGTGGCGAACGTCACCAGGACGAAGATCGCCAGCCCAGCGATGTTCTGGCCCGTCCCGGACAGGATGGCCAGCCGGTCGGACCGGTTACTCGAGGTATCCGAGCCCACGGAGGTGCTCCTCGACCTCCTCCGCCTCGGCCTCGTCCAGTCCCTCCGACGCGTCGGGGGGGTGCTCGGACTCGGCCTCACTCGCTGCCACGGCGAGCTCCTCCCCGACCACGGCCCGAAGGACCGAGCCGGAGTGCCGGACGGACG
>JBKPAF010000028.1:0-7842 GCA_046726275.1 Actinomycetota bacterium | reverse complement strand
AGGATGGGGAGGCCCAGCGCGGCGATGACCGGGTAGTACGAGGGAGAGGGCATGTGGATGGCGTGTCCTTCCCCCCCGTGGCCACCGGCCTCGCCGGAAGCCCCATTTGCGGCCCCGGCGACCACCGGCACCAGGCGACCGTCGGCGCCTTCCGTGTACTTCGTGTGCCAGAAGTCGTCGAGTCCCCTGACCACCGGAATCTCGTCGAAATTGTGGGCCGGAGGTGGGGAGGACGTGGCCCATTCGAGGGTCCGGGCGTCCCATGGATCAGGTCCGGCGACCTCTCCGCGGCGAATGCTCCTCACTGCGTTGAACAGGAAGATCACGATCGAGACCGCGATGAGGAACGCCCCGATCGTTGACACCATGTTCCAGAAGTCGAACCCGAGACCGGGCTGGTATCGGTAGATCCTCCGGGGCATCCCCTCCAGCCCCAGGATGTGGAACGGCCCGAAGGTCAGGTTGAATCCGATCAGCATCAGCCAGAAATGGACCTTGCCCACGGCCTCAGACAGTATCCGGCCGGTGATCTTGGGCCACCAGTAATAGATCCCGGCGAACAACCCGAAGATGCTCCCGCCGAACAGGACGTAGTGGAAGTGGGCGACGATGTAGTAGGTGTCGCTCTGCTGGTAGTCGGCCGGAACGACGGCGTGGGTCACTCCGGACAGGCCCCCGATGATGAACATCGCGATGAAGCCGAGAGAGAACAGCAGGGGGGTCCTGAACCGGATGTCCCCACCCCACAGCGTGGCCAGCCAGTTGAAGATCTTCACCCCGGTGGGAACGGCGATGAACATCGTGGAGAGGGCGAAGGCGGAGTTCGCCACGGGCCCCAGCCCCACTACGAACATGTGGTGCGCCCACACGCCCCAGCCCATGAACCCGATGGCGATGCCGGAGAGCACGACGACCGGATAGCCGAACAAGGGTTTGCGGGCGAAGACGGGAAGGATCTCGGACACGATGCCCATCGCTGGCAGGATGAGGATGTAGACCTCGGGGTGGCCGAACAGCCAGAACAGGTGTTGCCACAACACGACGTCCCCTCCGCCGGCGACCCTGAAGAAGTTCGTTCCGTACTGAAGGTCGAAGAACAGCTCGACCAGGCCGATCGTGAGAACGGGAAGGGCGAAGATCAGCAGGAACGACACGACGAACGTCATCCACACGAACACGGGCATCCGGAACAGGCTCATTCCGGGCGCGCGCATATTGATCACGGTGACAGCGAAGTTGACCGCTGAAACCGTGGAGCTGATGCCCAGGATCAGGAGGCCGAGCGCGTACATGTGCATGTGGGAGGCGGGCTGCAACGAGAGCGGTGCGTAGCCGAACCAGCCGCCTGCTGGGGCTCCGCCCAGCAGGAAGCTGGAATACAGGAACAGGCCCCCGAAGAGGAACAACCAGTAGCTGAAGGCATTCAGCCGCGGGAAGGCGACGTCGCGGGCCCCGATCATCAGCGGGAGCATGTAGTTGAAGAAGGCCGCTGAGAGCGGCATGACCACCAGGAAGATCATGGTGAGCCCGTGCATGGTGAAGATCTGGTTGTAGGCGTCGGCCGACACGACCGTGCCATTCGGCTTGGCGAGCTGCATCCTGATGAGGAGGGCCTCGAGGCCACCCACCAGGAAGAACGCGAACGCGGTCACCCCGTACAGGATCCCGATCCGCTTGTGGTCGACGGTGGTGATCCAGCCCCAGAAGCCGGCGGTCGAGGTGGGCCGGCGGAAGATCCGAGAGCGGGAAATAGCCCGGGGCTCAGTCGTTATCGTCGCCATGCAGCCGTGGGCCCCCCTTCTATTCCAGGCTCTCCAGATACGCTACCAAGGCCTCGATGTCCTGCTTGGACAGCTTGCCGACGAAGCTGGGCATGTCCGCGCCCGGCTTCAACGACGGCGCGTCGAGTAGCCACTGCGCCAGGAGCTCCCGGTCCTCTCGGGGGAACGTGTCGCCCGCGAACTTCTCCCGGCTGGCGAAATGGGTCAGGTTCGGCCCCACCGTACCGATGAACGCCACCCCCTGGTCATTCCTGACCCCTTCGATCGTGTGACACCCGTTGCAGGCGATGTCCGGCCTGGTCATGAGCGCGAACACGTCCTCCGACGGCGCCTCGGCCGGCCGGCCCTCCCGTTCCACCCAGGCCTGGAAGTCCGCCGCGGTCTCGGCCACCACCGAAAGGTGCATGTTGGCGTGGGACAAGCCGCAGTACTCGGCGCACTGGCCCAGGTAGGTCCCCGGTGAGTCGGCCTGGATGAGGAGATGCGTGGTCCGCTCCGGCTCGAGGTCCTGCTTGCCGGCCAAGCGGGGCACCCAGAAGCTGTGGATCACGTCATTGGACGTGAGCGAGATGCGGACCGTCCGGCCCACCGGGATGTGCACCTCGTTGGCCGTCGTGACTCGCTGTGCCGGGTACCTCGCTTCCCACCACCACTGATGGCCCGTCACGTTGATCTGCAGGACGTTGCCGCTGGGGGTGGCCGACAACTGGAAGATCAAGGGGATGGTGAAGACGGCCACGCCCGCGAGCAGCAGGCTCGGCGCAAGCGTCCAGCCGATCTCCAACCGCTTGTTGCCGTGGATCTGCTTGGGCACCGGGGTTCCGGGCCGGTGCCGGAATTTCACCAGGATCAGGACCATGAGCCCTTCGACGAGGACGAAGACGACCACCGCGATCCAGAAGACCGGGTCGAACAGGGCATCGATCTTCCGGGAGTAGTTCCCCGCGGGATCCAACGAGTTCTGCGGCTTACCGTTCCCGCATGCCGAAAGGAGGAACCCCAGGCCCGTCAGCAGGATCGCGCCACGCCAAGCCTGGCCTCGTCTCCTCATGCCTCCCTCTCGAAGGGGCGCACTCGTGTGATGGGACCGACAACGATGGGGCTGAGGCTCACCATATCATCCTCGCCTCACGGGCCGAGATGGACCAGCGTGTCGATCGCCACCATCCCGAACAGGACCGCCAGGTAGGCGATCGAGTATCGAAACAGGGACATCGCGGCGGCCGTGGTTCCTTTCCTCCGTAGGTGGAGAGCCTTGGCCACGAACACCGCCCCAAGGGCCGCCGCGGCCAGGGGATACAGCAGGCCCGTCGGGGCCACCGGCCACAGCACGAGCGACGCAAGGGCGAGGATGACCGAATACCGGAGGATCAGTCGGGTGGTGGCGTCCCTGCCCGCCACCACGGGCAGCATGGGGATGCCGGCGAGGGCGTAGTCACTCCGGTACCGAAGGGACAGTGCCCAGAAGTGGGGTGGAGTCCACAGGAACACGATGCCGAAAAGGACTACGGCGGGCCAGCCCACCCTCCCTGTGACCGCGGCCCACCCGACCAGCGTGGGAGCCGCGCCCGCCGCGCCTCCGATCACGATGTTCTGTGGAGTCAACCGTTTCAGCCAGAGCGTGTACACGAACACATAGAACAGCAGCGCCGAGGTCGACAGGAGCGCGGCGGGAAGGTTGACGAGGAGAGCTAGCCACAGGAAACCGGCTACGCCGAGCAGGATGCCGAAGGCGAGGGCATGGCCGGGCTCGATGGCCCGAGCGGGAAGGGGTCGACGACGGGTCCTGGTCATCACCTCGTCGATGTCCCTGTCGACGTATTGATTGATCGCGTTCGCTCCCCCGGCCGACAGGGCCCCGCCCAGGAGCGTGGCCAGGATCAGCCAGGGCGAAGGCATGCCGTCACGCGCCAGGATCATCGTGGGAATGGTCGTGATCAACAAGAGGAGGACGATCCGGGGTTTGGTGAGCTGGAGATACGCGGCCAGCGTCCCGGTGGACCGGCTACGCACCCGCGAGGCAGGATCCGGCCCTTCGGCGGGAATCCGCTCGATGTCGGGTGGCCTTGCAACCTTGCTCATGGCACGTCTCCGAAAGGCTCGTAGTGCTCAGCTACTGAAGCGGTCGGACCGGCCGTGGCCGCCGTGGCCACGACCGCACCCCACGCAAGACCGGCCACGGCAACGTGAGCCACAACGGCGGGAGCGGCAAGCTTCGTCCACACATTGATCGCCCCTATCAGTACCTGAGCCAGAAACAGGAGAGTCGTCACGGCCGAGAGAAGCACGACCGGATCCTCCTTCCCGCGCTCCCGCCTCGCCCTCTCTGCCACGACCATCACGAGGACCCCGACCACCAGCGCGAGGACCCTGTGGGCAAAGTGGATCCCGACGGGAGCAGACGCGATGACCGGGACCAGACGGCCGTCCATCAGCGGCCAGTCGGGAAACACGAGGCCGGCTCCTTCCCCGCGAACATACGCACCCACGGCCACGAGGGCGAGCGTCCCCCCTGCCGCCAGCCATGCCAAACGCGTCAACCCATCGGGCGGGCCCGTCGTCCTCTCGAGGGTGAACGAGACCACCGACACATACACGAGGACGCCGGCGAACACCATGGCCGTGGCCAGGTGGGCGCTCACGAGCAGGGCGTGCAACTCGCCCCTGACCACGATTCCTCCCAGTGCCGCTTGGAAGAAGATCAGGAAAAGGGCCGATGTGGCAGCCACGGTGAGCCGGCGGACCCGCGAATAGCGGCGCCACACGACCACCACGAGCGCCACCACCAAGAAGATGTCCAGGAACGCCAGGAACCGGTGGCTGTACTCGATCAGGGCATGGTATTCGAGCGGAGGGAGCCAGCGGTCCGGCGTGCACTTCGGCCAGCCGGAGCACCCCAGCCCGGACTCGGTCGCTCTGACCAGCCCCCCCACGGCGATAAGAAGGAATGTGGCCGTCGTAGCCGCGACGGCGATCCCACGGAGCCGTGCCTGGGAGCGATCCGCCTGGGTGGGGCGCGTGCCGGCGGCTCCGTGGGGCCGTGGCACAGTCGCTCGGATGGTCATGCGGCCATCAGTATCCCTCGCCCGTGTCTACAGGGCGGGGGTGAACCGGGCGACCTGCTCGAGCAGCGGGGCCATCAGCCTGTTCCACTGGCCGGTGAGGAGGAGGATCCCGATCGCGGCCATCACGACTCCGCTGGCAGCGGCGAACCAGCGGTAGTTGCGGCTGAAGAACCTGAACGCGCCGAGCAGCCACCGAACACCCAGCCCCACGAAGAGGAAGGGCAAGCCGAGTCCGACCGAATAGAAGAACAGCAACAGGACCGACCGGGCAGGATTCGGATGATTGCCCGGCGCGCTCGCCGCCAGCGTCAGGATCGCTCCGAGGACGGGACCGATGCACGGCGTCCACCCGACGGCGAACGCCATCCCGAGAGGGAACGCACCCGCGCGTCCCGGCCGCACGTGAGCGAGAAAGGGCCGCTCCTCTCGGTAGAGCCAGGGCACTCCCAGGCGCAACGCATAGAGGAGCATGAAGAGCCCGAACGCCAGCACGAAGGCGCCAGCCACACGCTCGCCCGTGTCGGACCTGAGCCAGCTGGCGAGGGCGCTCGCGGTGAATCCACCGACAATGGTGAACACAAAAGCGAAACCGAGGATGAAAAGGAGGATGGGGATGAGGGGCTTTCGCTCTTCGCTGGGAGCACCCTCTCCCCCGGTGACGAAGGCCAGGTAGCCGGGCACCACGGGCAGCACGCACGGCGAGGCGAACGAGACCACCCCCGCGGCGAAGGCGAGCGCCGGCCCCCACCACTCCGTCACCCTGGTCCCGACGTCCGCGATCACGGCCCACATCCTGGCACCTCACGATCCGATCGCGGGTCCGACCTCGGGAATCAGGGACCTCTGTTGCAGACCGGGTCCCATTGCCCTCATAGTGGTGTCGATGCTTGTGAACATCTTCACAAGCCGTCCGCAGCGACGGACCGGCCCCCGGGGCGGTCTGTCCCGCCGATGTTTGAGGGCCCTCGAAGGCCGCCGATATAATCCGCTCGCGTTCGCCCTGGAAGGCCTCGGATGAAGCTCGCCGCCAAGTTGATACCGCAGGGTGTGAAGGAACGATCACAACCAGCGGTCCTGCGCTTCCAGACCAGGGTCAGGGACTTCGAATGGACCTGGACGAAGGCGGTAGTGGTCGCGTTCGTGCTGTGGTTCCTTGCCATCGGGCTGATCGGCTTCCTGCCCTCCTGGTGGCTCTACTTCGCCGATCAGAAATTGGGATGGAATCCCTGCCCGTGTCCGGACACGCTCGCATGGATCAAGTACGAGCTTCGCGACGTGATCGCCATCATCCTGTTCAGCATCCCCTTTGGGGCTTTCATCATCCTCCCCTACCATCTTCAGAAGCTGCGGAGAAGGCTTCGCAGCGAGAGCGAGAGCCGCCCCACCGGTGGGTACCGGTGAGGCTTGAGATGGAGAGGTGACAGCCCGATGCCCTTCGTGAAGACCGAGGTGGACATCAAGACCGACTACTCCGTCGAGACTGTCGACGCCGAGTGGTTGAAGCAGGGAGTCAAGTCGCCCAAGCACCTCATGCTCGACCCGGACCCCTGCATCCTGTGCCGGGCGTGCGAGGACGTCTGCCCGTGGAACTGCATCTTCATGCTGGACCCCGGGATCGTCCAGACATCGGAGGACGACGCCGTCGAGGCGGAGGTGGAGAACGCGTTCGCCATCTTCGTCGTTGACGACAACGCGTGCACTCGGTGCTCGGTGTGCGTGGAGCGCTGCCCGAGTGACTGCCTGTACTATGCGCGCCTCCCCGAAGATGACTCCGGGGGGCGCCGGACGATGGCTGCGGTTCCAACCTCACAGAAAGTGGACGTCGACGTCGAATAGGTCCGAGGGGAAGGAAATAGAGCGCCCTTGAAACTGCGGGACAGACTGCCAAAGCCTCCGAGCCCTACCGAGGCCCTGGACTACGTCCGGGAAACGGAGTTCTGGAAGTCGATGTTCCGGCCGGGATCGATCTTCCGTAAGGGATACAAGGACACGCAGCGGGACCGCGCCCTGGCCATGATGAACAACGTCCTGTATCACCTGCATCCCGTCAAGATCAAACGGCACGGACTGAAGCTGACTTACACGTTCTGTCTGGGCGGTCTCTCGTTCTTCCTGTTCGTCCTGCTCACCATCACCGGCATCTATCTGATGTTCTTCTATCGGCCGGCCGCCGAGCTCGGAAGGGCGACCGCGTACACGGACATGCAGGCCATCCGCAGCGGGGTGTTCTTCGGCGACCTTGTCAGGAACATCCATCGCTGGGGGGCCCACCTGATGGTGTTCACCGTGTCCCTGCACATGGCCCGGGTCTTCTACACAGGTGCGTACAAGCCGCCCCGGGAGTTCAACTGGGTTGTCGGGGTCATCCTCCTCTTCCTCACGCTGGGCCTCTCGTTCACCGGTTACCTACTGCCCTGGGACCAGCTGTCCATCTGGGCGGTCACGGTGGGAACCAACCTCGCGGGGTACTCGCCCCTGGTGGCGACCCAGGCCAAGTTCCTCCTGTTAGGCAGCCTCGAAGTCGGTCCGGAGACCCTCTTGCGTTGGTACGTGTTCCACGTCCTGTTCTTGCCATTCATCCTGGTCCTGTTCCTGGCCGTGCACTTCTGGCGGATCAGGAAGGACGGTGGGATCAGCGGTCCGCTGTAGGAGCAAGGGATGCCGCCGAGGGAAGAGACGCCGCTCGACCAGGAGGTCTTCGACAAGACCCTCGCCGCCGAGCTGGCCAAGGGAACCGACAGGCGCGTCGCCGAGGGCCGAGCCCGGGCCGCCGGAGTCAAGGCGTATCGGAAGGCGCACGGCGAACCCGAGCGGGAACGCAAGGCGCCCGAGGAACGGGAGCACGCAGCCGCGGCGACTGGCGACGGCGAGGGGGCTCGGCAGGCGGCGGCAGCGGCAGCCCGTCCCGCGGCGGCGGCGGCGCCTGCGGCAGCGGTGGCCGCTCCCGCCGGAATGGTCTACGCCGCGCCACCCCCGGCCGCGCCCCGGACGGCGCC
>JBKPAF010000027.1:0-17547 GCA_046726275.1 Actinomycetota bacterium | reverse complement strand
CTCGCCCGGCCACGCGAAGCACCTCTGCGAGATCCAGGAGCGTATTCGCCTGCAGCACGGGTGAGTCCGACTTCTGGCTGAGCGCCAAGGCCTCGCGTGCCAGGGTCTCGGCCTCGGAGACCTGCCCCAACCGGGCGATGGCCTTGGACCGAGCTCGCCTCCAAAGAGACTGAGACTCCACGTCGTCCTCCGATGATTCCGCGCTCACCCGGCTCAGCTGCTCCGCCTCCTCATGCCTTCCCTGGAGATAGACCGCGTGGGCCAGGAGTCCGGCGATCGTCGAGAGGAAGTACTTCTCACCCATCCGGTTGAGATCCTCGAAATCGCGACGGAGCTCTCGCTCGGCCGCCTCGGGGTCCTCCGCCAGCATCTCCACCCGCGCGGAGTTGGAAGCCGTGAACGCGGCGAGGATCTTCTCCCCAAGGTCCTGAAGTATCGTCCGGCTCTCTTTGTACAGGTCTCGGGCCACGTCGAAGCTGCCCAGCATGGCGTGAAGCTGCGAAAGGTACAGTCGGATCAGGGCCTCCGAACGCTGGTCCGCGGTCGCTTGAGCGAGGAGCTCCTCGCAGCGGCGGATGGCCTCGGCGATGGGGGTCGGCCCGTACAGGGCGCATCCCGCGTAGATGGAGAGGCTCCGCATCTCCTGACGACGGTCACCGGCCAGTTGCGCATGCTTGATGGCCTGCCCGAGCGCAACTTCCCCGGAGCCGTAGTGGCCCACCGTCCCCTGGATCCACCCGAACAGGCGCCAGGCCCTGGCCAGGGCTCCGTGGTCCTCCGCCTCGTCCAGGATTTCGATGGCTAGCGCGCATCCCTTCAGGACGGATTCGACCCAGGCCCCCTCCTCCACTGAGGTCCTGACGAGGTAGTCGACGATGGTGGCGTCCATCTCCAGGCGCCGGTCTCCGTGGCTGGCGCCGAACCGAATGGCCTCCCCCACCATCTCGCGGGCCTTGGTGAACTCGCCGAGGTACATGAGCGCTTCGCCCAGATCGGGCAGGAGGGTGAGGCGGATGGAGTCGTCTTCCGGTAGGAGCGAGGCCGCCCGGTCCATCAGGTTCGCCGCCGCGGGCATGTCTCCTCTCGCGAACGCCCGCTGTCCCGCCGCCGAGAGGAGCTGGGCAGCTCGGTGGGCGACCGCGCGACCGACCTGGTCGATCGGCCCGAGCTCTTTTCGGTATCGGTACGCCTGTTCCAGATGATACCCCCGGATCTCCTCGTATTCGGTGATGCTCCCGGACGCCTCTTCCATCCACTGCGCCAACGCTTCGTGGAGCTCGATCCTGGTTCGCTTCAGCAACCCCTGGTAGGCGGTGTCCCGGATGAGGACATGATGGAAACGGAAGGCCTCCTGCCCCGCCAGCTCGGAGTGATGGGGACGGACCAGATGTTTGATCGTGAGGGAAGACAGGCTGGCTGGGACCTCCGGGCGGAGTGGCTCGGGCGAGAGGGCTACGACGGCTCCCTGATAGAACACCGGCCCCACGACGCTTCCGCGCTCCACCACCGCGCGCTCCGAGCCGGGGAGCCGGTCCAGGCGAGCTCCCAACAAGGCGAAGATGCTCGGGGGGACGGAGAACGTTCCCACGTGGGGGCTGACCGTCCACGTTCCATCGGCTTCCGGTCGAATGAGGCCCTCGTCGACGAGCATCGACAGGATCTGCTCGACGAACAGAGGGTTTCCCTCCGCCGAGCTGATGATCCGATCGCGGATGCGGTGGGGCAGGGGCGCATCGCCCAGAAGGTTCTCGACGATCAGGGCGCTTTCCTTTGCCGACAGGGGCTCGAGGAGGAGACGGACCGCGTTCGGTCGGTCTGCCAGCCACTCGGAACGCTCCTCCAGCAGATCGTGGCGAGCCGTGCACAGGAGCAATACCGGGGCATCGCTGGTCCCATCCAGCACGTGCTCGATCAGCTCGAGGAAAGTGGGCTCAGCCCAGTGGATGTCGTCGATGATCACGATCAGGGGCTGGGCCTGGGACAGCACCTCGAAGAGCTTCCTGGCGGCCCAGAAGGTCTCGTGGATCGGAAACGTGTCGGCCGAGAGGCCGGCCACGGCGGCGAGGCGATCGGCGACGTCCGGCCTGCCCGCGAGCTCGGCGATCCTCGCTCTGCCCTGGGAGGGGTCTTCCACAGGCAGCTCGGCCGCGTCGCGGATCACCTCGACCAGGGGCCAGAAGGTGATCCCCTCGCCGTAAGGGAGGCATCGACCGCGGACGCTGAGAGCCTGGCCGTCCAGCCCGCTCACGAATTCATGGATCAACCTCGACTTGCCCACGCCGGCTTGCCCGAGGATGGTGACGAGCTCACAGGACCGACCCTCTACGGCCCGGACGAAGCGCTCCCCCAGCAGGGCGAGCTCGTCGGCCCGCCCGACGAGAGGAGTGTCCACATGCCGGGTGATGGCCTGGTCTCCCGTCACCGATAGGAGCCGATACGCGGACACTCTCTCGGCCTTTCCCTTGAGCTCCAACGGCTCGAGCATCTCCACGTCCACTGCGTCCCTGACCAGCCGGTACGTGGTCTCGCCCAGCAGGACCTGGAACTCGGGAGCGGCCTGCTCCAGACGCGCTGCGACGTTGACTGTGTCTCCGGTGACCAGCCGTTGCCCATGGGTGACGTCGCCGGCCACGACCTCTCCGGTGTTGACCCCAGTCCGGTTGGCCAGTCGAACCCCCCATCGGCGTTCGAGCTCCTCGTTGATGTCGTGCAGGGCGGTCTGCATCTCCGCCGCGGCCCGCACCGCTCGGAGGGCGTCGTCCTCGTGGGCCCGGGGGAGCCCGAACACAGCCATGATGGCGTCGCCGATGTACTTCTCGACCGTCGCCCCGTGCGCCTCCAGGATGGTCTTCATCCGGCCGAAGTAGTGCGCCAGCACCTCCCGGAGAGACTCGGTGTCGAGGCGTTCGCCGAGGCTGGTCGAGCCCTTCAGGTCACAGAACACCACCGTGACGGACTTCCGGACGTCCTGGGCGGGCAGGGCCACGGCGAGCTGGGTTCCACAGAACCCGCACAGCCGGAACCGATCGGGATTCTCTTCACCGCACTTCGGACAGATCTGCACCAAACGAGTGTACGGCCGGCCTGCCCGACTCTCTAGGGAGTGCTCTTCAGCCCAGGCGAGACGAGATTACTTTGCGAGGTGCCCATTCTTGGTCGCCCAGATCTCGAGGACCCACATCCCGTTCTTGAAGCTCTTCGACTTGACGCATCCCACGTCGGTGTCGCCCCTGAATCCCGAACACGAGAGGAGATTTGCCACCCATTGACCCGTCTTGTCGTCGAATCGGGAGATCGTGCCAACTGGTTCCTCGAGCAGCCCGCTCAGGCACACAGTGAACGTGAGGTGCACCTTGGGCCACAGCTTCGGGTCGGTTCTCTCGGTGACGTTGTTGACCTCGCTCGAGAACAGGCAGTTGGAGCCGCACGGCGGGTCCGCTTCTCCGGCCTGGGAAATGGCGGTGGGGAACTGCGTCTCGAAGCCGCTCTGGTGGTCATTGCGGGCTGTGGTCACCTTCGGCTTCGTCGACGAGGTGCAGTCCCCCACGACCATCGATGATCCGAACGCGGCGTCGCTGACGTTGTTCGAAGGCTCGAGGTCGTCAACCGTTGCCGTGAGGGTGGTGTGGCTGGGCTCACTCGGAGAATTGGGTGCGGTCGTTTCGATCATGACCGCAGCCTTGTTTGAGTTCGAGGGAGGTGAAGGCAGGGTCGACTGTAGGATGCAGACGACGGTGGTGCTCCCCGAGCAGTTCCAGCTGCGGAGCAGGCTCGTGAACCCGACCAACGTCGAGCCCGCCGGGAGCACCGAGGTCGTGGTGACCTCGTTAGCGCAGTCGGGCCCGAAGTTCGTCACATCCAACCTGTATTGGATGTTCCCCGATGGCAGCTTCGATGCCGTCTGGCTCAGCCCGAGGTCAGTCGAGCGCAACGGCGAGTTACACGCGTTGCTGGCGAAACTGGTCGTGGCGGCTGAGGTGACCAACCCGGTCGCGGCGCTCAGCAGAACGACGACCACGGCACCCCAACGCCGAACAAGTCTCTGGGTCCCCACTTCGTATCCCCCTATCTCCTGGTGCTGGCCGTCGGCCCGGGCGATACGAAATGAGACGGCACACCTCCGCGCCACTTGATGTGGCTCATCATTGTCCATCGCCCGAGGCACAAGCGTCAACTGTCCGCGGGATCAGGAGAAACCCGCAAGCGTTGCCGCCCGATGGGCCCCTTGTCCTGGGAACCGGCGAGGTGTACAAGGAGCCTCCTGAAAGGAGGATCGATGGACACGACGGAGCCCAGCGAAGGCAAACCGGCGGGAGAAGGCACCCGGAGGCGTCGCCGCGTTCCAGTGATCCCCGTCCTCGTTCTTCTGGCGATCCTGGGCGGACTGGCCTTCCTCGTGGTCGCCCGATCCTCCCCCGAGCAGCAGGTCCGGCGCCTCATCGATCGCCAGATCAAGCTGGCCCTCGCGGGCAAGTTCGGCCAGCTCCACGCGACCCTATCGCCCGATGCCAAGGCAGCATGCCCCCGACTGAAATACATCGGAGATCTCAGCGGACTGCGCGTCACCGAGCCGGACTTCTGGCACCTCATCGACATCCGCAACATCAACGTCCGCGTGACCGGCGACCGGGCGGAGGTTACCTACGTCGTGACGTACAACGGTCGCGTCGTGGAACGGGCCACCCTCCAGAATCCGGACCTCTACATGCGCGCTACCGAGACCGTTCTCGGCCCGAAACCCGACTTGAAGGCGGCTCTGGCGATCCTCGAGACGCAGCATTCGAACCTGCCCGGCATCGGACAGCAGATCACGGACAAGCAGTACCAGGCGCAGAAGGCCCGACTGGAGAAGCTCGCCAACACCCAGCCCGTCGTATGGAAGAAGGGTCAGTGGTACGACGATCTCGATCGCCACTTCGAGTGCTAGCAGCGACGACGGCCTCCTGACCCCGGCCGAAGTGCTACAGACCGGCCAGTCGCCCCAGTCCGGCAACGTCCTTCAGGACGTACCGCCGCCCATCGCGGTACACGAGCTCTCGGCGCTGGAACTCCGACAGGATCCGGGTGACGTTTTCCCGACTCCCGCCGCACAGGCTGGCCAGGTCGGCGTGTGTCACCACCGACGGCAGGGTCGTGCCGTCGGCCGGGAGCTCGTCGAGGCTGGGAGCGACCAGCTGGAGCAGACGCTTGGCCACTCTGCCCTTGAGATCCAGGAACAGGAGATCTTCCACGAAGGATTCGTGGGCCTGGATCTGCTGAGCCAGGCTGAGCAGTAGGGCCCGAGCGGCCTCGAAATGCTTGGCCAGGAACGAGAGGAAACGCTGACCGTCCGTCAACCAGACCGTGCACTCTTCGAGGGCGAGCGCCGTGGCCGAGCGGCGCTGTTCGCTCAACACGCCGAGCTCCCCGAAGAATTGAGGCCGGTCGAGGGTGGTGAGCAGCTGACGGTGGCCGGTGACCGAGATGGAGCTGACCTCGATCCGTCCCTGCCACAGGAAGAAGACGTGGTCCGACGGATCACCCTGGTAGAAGAGATAGGTGCCTCGCCTGTACGGCCGGACAGTCCCCTGACGGGCCAGATCCTTGATCGCGGCCGAGGAGACTCCTCGAAGGACCGGCGTCTCCGCCATCTTCTGGGCGATGCCCGAGACTACTCGATCCGCCGTGGCCACCATGTTCGGGAGCGTACTCAATGCCATCTTCAGCAGCCACCCTCATCCGCAAGCCGGTACCGGCGACACTCCCCGGAATTGCAGTGGAGGCGGGCCTTTCCGGCCCGCCTCCACGAAAACCTTGACCGAGGATCGGGTTACTGCACGTTCTGAACTGCCTTGACCGTCTTCACCGCCTTGACGCTCTTCGTGGCCTTCGTTACTCGCGTCGCCGCCGGCTTCCGACCCTTGCTCCCCTTCGCCTGCGGGGCCTTGGGTGTGACCTTCTTCGTTGCCATCTGATTCACCTCCTCCGCTCTCACTGCAGCGCATCATGCATCCAACGGTCACGGAAGTCGGTGACGATTGTCACGAAGTGGTGGGTGACGTCGATCACGGCCATTCCGGTGACGACCGTCACAAAGGGGACTGTGACGTACGACACATGAGGATTCGCGCGAGACCGCCTCGCTCACATGAGCTCGGGGAGGCTCAACGGGTCGGGGCGAGGCGTGCACGCACCGCAGTGCAGCGCGTCCTCCACCACGAGGGCCTTCGTCACCTCGCTGCCTCGATAGATCTCGAGGATGTAGGGGTGGTTGCGGGCGTGATCCTCGCAGATCCCTCGGCCGCAGAAGCGACAGACGCCCACGGCGGTCCTACGACAGTGCCAGCAGTCCATGAGTGAGCGGCCCCCCTCCGACGCCTGTCAATGCTCCTCGACCCGGTCCAGAGAGATCACGGGATTCATGGTCCCCTTGTGGAAGGAATCCCGGATCACCTTGTCAAATCCCTCGCGGCCGAGCCGGAACGCGCGGACGGGCGTGAGGGCCCGCACCGTGGCCGTCCTCGGCACGTCAAGGAGCAGGGCGATCTCCCCGAAGTGAGCTCCCGGCCCCAAGGTCCTGATCGACTGACCGTCCTGGGTCACCTCGACCTGCCCCGAGCTGATGGTGAAGAAGGCATCACCCTGCTCACCCTCCTCCACGATAGCCTCGCCTGGCGCCACGTTCACCCACTCACCCTGCTCAACCAGTTCCACCAGCTCGTCAGTCTCCAGATGCGAGAAGGACGCCATCTTCTGCACCTCAGCAACCGCCTGCATCGTAGGCGCGAACCGGGGGGCCTGAAGGCGATCGACCAGCAACTCGCCGAACGTCCCCTTGTCGATCTCGAACACCTCCACGTCGTCCGCTGCTCGGACCGTCGCACCCCGAGGCGCGGCTTCAGCCAGCCCGGACTCCCCGAACGCCTCACCCCGACCGAGCGATCGAAGCGTCCTGATCTCCTCGCCCGTTGACGGATCCTCCTCGACGACCCGGAGTACTCCCTTGCGCACGACGTAGAAGGCCTCGGCTCGCTCGCCCTGGCGCACGACGGGTTGACCGGCCGAGAAGCTACGCAGCCGGACCCGGCCGGCGAGCTCACCCAAGACATCCTCGGAGACCTCGTCGAACATCGAGAGTTGATCGATCATCTCGGCGGCCTGCACCCGCCACCGGCGCTGGAACCGGAACCGGATCCGGTGGACCAGCGCCCGGATCCGACGTCCGAGGGCCGCGAACACCCTGATGACGCCTCTGATCACGGGGTTGAGGATGAACAGGCCCAGGAGGATCAGGATGATCCTGGTCTCGATGCCGCCGTTCCACAGGGACGTGACCAGTCCCCCGAACAGGATCTGCCAGAAGAAGTAGCCGGAGATCAGGAGCAGGATGGATCCGACCACACCGAGGAGCCCGTAGATGAGCAGCCCGGCATCGTTCCGGGTGAACCGTTCCCTTGTCCGGAGCTTGTGCAGGAAGTCGTGGCGGAGGAACTCGACGGACCTGGGGCGCAGATCCGGGATCCGGAGCCAGTCCGAGAGCATGAAGTACCCATCCAACTCGAGGATCGGGATCAGATTCAGAAAGATGTTCAGATAGGCCAGCACCGTGTAGCGAAACAGCGTCTCCGAGACCACCCACTGCGGATAGGCCCACGCGATGAGGGAAGCGATCCCCGCTCCGACGCTCTGTCCGTAGGGGCCGGCGAAGGCCTGAAGAACCCGCTTGCGAGGCTCCATCATCAGGCTGTCCGAGGATTCCACGTAGAAGGCCGGGCATCCGAAGTAGATCAGGAAGCCTGCGCCTTTCAGCCGTCGTCCGTTGTGGACGAGTACGAGGGCATGGCCCAACTCGTGGACGAGGATCATGAAGTACTGGATCGCCAGGAGAACGACGAACCCGATGGCCACTGATTTCCCGGTGAGGCCGAACAGATCCGATCGGTAGTTGGCCACGAAGGCGAAGATGCCGCCGATCGACACGACCAGCGCGAGAAGCACGAACGGTTTCGTCAGTGCCCACCTCAACCCGTGGTCATACAGCCACTTCACGGGAGCCTGGGGGTTCTTCCATTCGATCCGGAGGTTCGTCACGAACTGGCGGAGCTTCTCGTGCCGCCGAGAGGGGTTCATCGCCCTGTGGACCACCGCCTCGACGTCCTCGTACGGATCCACGAAGAAGTTCTCGCTGCGGAGCTGGTAGACGAAGTCGGCCACGCCGCCCACGTCCATCTCGCCAGACTCGGAGAAGCGCTCGATGACGATCTCCTTGACGGTGCGGGTCCCGTCCATCAGCTTCACCAGCTCGTAGTCGGGGCCCTGGATCCTGTAGTGCACGAGGTCCCGAGGGTTCGCCAGCATGTAGTAGTCCTCACCCGACCGCTGCGTGAACCGCTTGATCTCGATGTCCCCGGCGAGCTGCGGCCTGTACTCCCCCGGATCGACCAGGGTGCCGAGTCGACCCCATAGCGAACCGTCTGCCTCTCCCCCCGAATCGAGGCGCGCCTCTACCAGGCTCCACACGCCCGAGCCTGCCGTCGCGGTGCTCACGCCACCGCCCCGTCCACACCGAGCCCAGCCAGCGCAGGCGGGCGGGCTCGCTCCTCCCTCAGTCGTCGCTCGAGGACGTCCCAGATCGAAGGCTGACGCTCACGGAGACGCCTCGAGTGACGGAGGTTGGTGAGGAAGGCACCGATCAACAAGGCAAGGACGAATCCGATGGCGAACGTGCCCCAGGTCAGGAATCCTCCGGAGATCTGGACCTTTTCCCTCGCGTACGAGATGTTGCCGTCTTCGTCCCGGGCGATCACCCGAACCGTCGTCCCCGGAGGTATGGACTCGCGGACGCGTGCCCAGAAGGTCACGCGAAGCCCGAACGTGCGCCGGATCCTCCGAAGGGTATGGGGATTGACCTGAAGGAAGCCCGCTGTCACTGGGGTGCTGCTGGTGACGGAGGCGGGGGGTCGGTCACCGAGCTTGAACTCGTCTTTCTTGACGACATAGGTCATCTCCTGGAGGTTCTGTCCGCGCAGGAGGAGGACCACCTTCAAGCTCTGGAGGTGAGCCCAGCTCACGGGATCGGTTACCAAGATGCCGAACCTGACCAGGTTCCCCTTGGCGATCCTGCCCACGACGAACCCTGAAACGGTGAGCTGCTTCGGCTGGGGAGGATGGGGAACGCTCAGCGCTTGTAGGGGCGCCGCCGGCAGCGCCCAGAGGGCAGCCATGAGCAGCAGAACCCCGATGGGCCTTCGCCGCAACTTACCCCCCTCTCCAGGAACCCGGCCGCGACCTGGGACGACGGCGAGAATCCTGGGGCATCGGCAGTTCCGTGACAAGGGGTTGGCGGGAGAAGCCCTAACGGGTTCGCTCGGCCATCGCTTCGATCAGGATCTGGGCAACCTCGGGCCGGGAGAACTCTTTGGGTGGCTTCTTCCCTGCTCTGAGCATCTCCCGCACCTTCGTCCCCGACAGGATCACCCGGTCCTCATCGCCGTGTGGACAGGTCTTCGGCGTGGCCATCTGGTCGCACTTCTTGCAGAAGAACGAGTGCTCGAAGAACAGCGGAGTGATCCCCAGCTCGTCGGGTTCGAACTCGTCGAAGATCCTCTGAGCGTCGTAGGTCCCGTAGTAGGTGCCCACGCCCGCGTGGTCCCGCCCCACGATGAAGTGCGTGCAGCCGTAGTTCTTGCGGGCGATGGCGTGCCAGATCGCCTCTTTGGGCCCCGCATAACGCATCGCCGCCGGGAACACGGCCATCATGGCCCGGTCCCGAGGGTAGTAGTTCTCGAACAGGATCTCGTAGCAACGCATCCTGACCTCGGCCGGTACGTCGTCCTCCTTGGTCTCCCCCACCAGGGGATGAAGCAGGAGCCCATCCACGATCTCCAGCGCACACTTCTGCAGGTACTCGTGGGCCCGGTGCACCGGATTCCGGGTCTGGAACCCGACCACGCGCCGCCACCCTCGCTCGATGAACGCAGCCCGGGTCTCGGCGGGCGTCAGACGGTAGCTCTCGAACGACGTATGCCTGGGGAGGTGGAAGACCCGAACCGGACCGGCAACCAAGAAATCCCCCGCCGCATGCAGGGCCTTCACGCCCGGGTGCGCCGTGTCCGTGGTGGCGAAGACCGACTGGGCCTCGAACTCCCGGTCCCGCCGGTATATCTGCTCCAACTCGACCAGCCCGACGGCATGGCCGCCGGATGTCAGCGCGATGCGGGAGGCCCCGCCGATGCGTTTGGCCTCGTCCTGATCGAGAGAGAGGGTCACAGGAATCGTCCAGGGGAGACCCGATGACAGGTGCATCACTTCGAGGACGCACCGGTAGTCCTTCTCGCCCATGAACCCGCCGAGTGGAGACAGGGCTCCCACAGCCATCATCTCGAGATCCGACATCTCCCGCCGGCCGATGGCCACCTTCGGGAGGTGCCCAGCCTCCTCAGCCGCCCGCTCACCCTCGTCGGCGCCGAGAAACAGGTTCATCAGCGTCCCCCCGTGGGGGGAAATGGTCTCGGTTGCGGTCACGAAGACTCCTCGTTCGTTTCGGTGCGAGGTGCGGACGGCGCCTGAGGTCCAGGCGAGGGACCCCGGTAGCATAGCGGCCCCACGAGGGCCTTCCCTGCTCGACCTCGGACCGGGGGTTGAACTGTTTGGCCGCCCGGGTATACTCCGGAAACCCCATTCCAGGTGCCCGGATCCCTTCGAGGAGAACGATGCAAACGCTCCTAGCCGAAGAGGATATTCGTCACCTCAATATCCAGTTCGAGGAGGCCTCGCCACCGGAGATTGTCCGATGGGCATTGGAGGATTCGGGACTGGACCGGATGGCCATCGCCTCCGCCTTCCAGGCCGAGGGCACATGCCTGATCCACATGGCCACTCGCATCCGCCAAGACATTCCGATCCTGTTCCTGGAGACGGGCTTCCACTTCGCAGAGACCCTGGTGTTCAAGGAACGACTCACCGAGCTCCTCGGGCTGAACGTGGTCGATCTGGTCGGTGACTACACCGTGGAGGCCCAGGAACGGGAGTTCGGGGCCCGCCTGTACGAGCAGGACCCCAAGATGTGCTGCGAGCTCAACAAGGTCATCCCCTTCGAACGGGCCCTCCGGCACCACGACGGGTGGATGACCTCCATGCGCAGGGACTCGGCGTGGACCCGGAAGAACACTCCCATCGTCTCGCAGACCGAGCTTGACAGCGGCCACCGCCTGGTAAGGATCAACCCGGTCGCAAACTGGACCCGCCGGGATGCGTGGGCCTATCTGAAGGAGCACAACCTGCCGCGCAATCCTCTGTACGACCTGGGCTACGCATCCATCGGCTGCGCACCGTGCACCCGGATCGTGTTTCCCGGCGAGGACGAGCGGGCGGGTCGCTGGTCGGGTCTGATGAAAACCGAGTGCGGCATCCACGTTCGAGAGGCCACGCTCCAGAACGGGGATGACGACTCCGACTGCGAGGACGTCGTCAAGGCCTGAACCGGGCAGGCTTACAGAACCGCTTCCGCAGCTGCGTCCAATTGAGCCAGGTCGGCCACGGTCGGGTCGAGGAAGAGCTCGTCGAACCCGTATCCCTCGAACTTCGAAACCGTCTCCTTGAGGGCTTGGGGCGACTTCGGGATCCCCTGAACCAACCGCCGGCCGTACTGGCCGTAATAGTCGGTCAGGTATGCGGCGGCCTTCTCCTCGGCGCCTTCGCCGAGGGCGAAGTAGGTCAACCCCACGATCTTTGGCTCGCCCTCCCTGCCAGCTTCCCTCCACGCCTTTCGGACACGTTCGGCAAACGGCCCCCCCACGTCGGGCGGGGCGCCTCCCACGGTCCACCCGATCCCCCAGCTGATGGTTCGCTCGATGGACCGCTCGTTCATCCCGCCGATGATTACGGGCACCCGATCGCCTCGTGTGGGACGGGGTCCGACGGGGTTCCCGGCCCCCATTGGTTCGCCTGTCCAAGCTCGGTGCATGATCGCGAGGCCCTCGTCCCACCGCTTTCCCCGAGTACGAAAGTCCTGTCCGGCAGCCTCGTAGTCGTCCTCCCGCGCCCCCACGCCGAGCCCGAGCGTCAGCCGGCCACCCGACAGTTGATCGACGCTCGCGGCCTCCTTCGCCAGGAGCAGGGGATTCCGCGTCGGGCCCAACAGGACGTTCGTCATGAGCCCGATCCGCTCGGTGACGGCGGCGGCGGCCGCCAGTGCGACCAACGACTCGTAGCTCGGATAGACGATCCGGTCGATCGTGGCCAGCGAGGAGAATCCCGCCTCCTCAGCCCGGCTGGCCCATCGGAGGAGCGTGGTTCCCGGCGTATCCGGAATGGGGTTCGGCAGTCCGATCCCGATCTGCACCTCGTCCCAGCTCCTCCTGTCGACTCAGCCCCCCGACACAGGCGGCAAGAGGGCGACCTCGTCCCCAGGGCGAAGGTGCCGATCCCGCCCCACGGTTTCCCCGTCGACCACCACCGTACCCACTTCCATGATGCGCTCGAACTTTGGACCGAGTGTTTCGGACAGTCGATCCAGGAGCGAGCCCACGTCCGGCGCGTCCACCTCGAGCTCCGAGGTCCCCGCGAGCTCCCGGAGTGCGGCGAACAGGCGCACCCGCATCACGCCACCATCTCCCGAACCACCCGAGCGATCTGCTCGGCGAATGCCGGCGTGTAGCCATCCTCCGCATGCCCGAACCGGGAGGCCATCAGGAGTCGCTTTGGGGCTTCAGCCCGTCGGTACAGCAACCAGGCCTGCTCCTCGTCGAAGAAGTGATCGTCCCGACCGTGCACGATCACCAGGGGGATCGGAGCGATCTTGCCGACGAGGTTGGCGGGCGATTCAACCGGCTCGAACGCGGGGACTACGCGAACGCCGGCAGAGCGAAGGACCAACCTGCCGTACCTGCTGGCCGTGAGCCAGGCGAGCCGCCGGACCGCCTGCGAATCGTGTCCGTCCCAGAGCGCGGGGGTGCTGACGGCCACCACGGCATCCGGCCCGCCCAAGAGGGCGGCGTGCCGGATGACCGCGATCCCACCCATCGATCCGCCCATGGTGACGACTTTGGTGAAACCATCCGCGTGGGCTCGACGGAGCACGGCATCCACGTCGAGCTGCTCCATCGTCCCGAACGCGCTCAGGCCTCCGCTCTCACCGTGCCCTCGCAGGTCGAACGCGTAGACGGTGAATCGTCGCGCCAGCGCTTCCTGGAACTGGACCAACCGTGATTTCCGACGCCAACCCAGGAACCCGTGGCAGAAGACCAGAGAGATGTCCCCGGTGCCGATGCGATCGCCACGAAGGTGGATGCCGTCTGCCGTCACCACTTCGAACGGCCGGACGGAGGTGGAGTACGGCCGGGACCACAGACGCGTAACCGAGTGCACGAGCCAAGCGTACCGGGATCGGTTCGTCTGTTACCCTCGCCACGCCGTGGGCCGGGTCGTGTTCCTCACCGATCGCTCCCCAGCCGAGGCCCTTCCCGCCGTGCAGAGTCTCGGTCTGGACGTGAAGACGGAGCCCCTGGCGCCCGATTCCCTCACTCACCTCCCGGACATCTCGCCGTCGGTGATCGTGTGCGACGGAGAGGACAACCCTGACCAGGCATACCGCCTCCTCGCGCTGCTCGCGGTGAGCCGAGCGCAGGTCCCCATCGTGGCCGTGCTGGCCAGGAGCGATCTCGAGCGCTTTCCCTGGCACGAAGTTGCGGACGAGCTGGTCCACTCCGGGGCCTCCGCGACCGAGCTGAAGCTCCGACTGGCCATGCTCGCCCGGCGCACGGGCGGAGCCGGTGAGGCCGTCATCCGACTCGGCCCGCTGTCCATGAACACCGAGACATATCAGGTCTTCGCCAGTGGCCGGGTTCTCGACCTCACGTACAAGGAATTCGAGGTCCTCCGGTTCCTCATCCAGCGGCCAGGCCGGGTGTTCACCCGAGGCGAGCTGCTGTCCGAGGTGTGGGGCTACAACTTCTACGGCGGGACGAGGACCGTGGACGTGCACGTGCGGAGGCTCCGGGCCAAGCTCGGCCCCGAGCACGAGGGACTCATCCAGACGGTCCGAGGCGTGGGATACCGGGCCGCCGAGCCGAGGAGCTCCCAGGAGGACTGACCCTCTTCGTCGGACGCCCGTCGGGCTGGCCCGCCTCCGTCAATCTCTCTCTTGATGATCGCCCCGTCCCGTGAGAGCTTGCGGGAGATGGACCCACCTGAGGATGCGGGCGTCGAGGAGCTCGATCGCGCCACCACCGACGCGGACCGCCTCCAGATCGAGGCTCAGCTCCTGGCCAGACCGACAACCGACCCCGACCGGAGGACGGGGAGCCTTCCACGTGGGGATCGTGGAGCGGGTGAACGCCGATGGATCGCCCACCTGCCTGGAAGGGAACACGAACGCCCCCGGCGGGTGGACGGGAGGCCAAGTAATGCGGCACCGGCGATCCGTCGGGATCGTGGGGTACGGGCTCCCCAACTACGGCGTGAAGGTGGCCCGGCCCGACGAGGATCCCCCCGACCCGTCCGCCGGCTCGGAGTTGAATAAGACGCTGGTCGGTATCCACAAGCTTCAGGCGCCTGTGGTGCATGTGCCGAAGTTCCCCGGACGATTCATCAGACGCCGGGTCCAGGGACCGGACGCGCGGACGTGGCAGGTCCAGATGGCGAAGCTCGGGGCCGTCATCGAGGTCGACGGCGAGTACGGCCCACAGAGCCAGCGCGTCTGTCTCGACTTTCAGCGTCGCGAGAAGCTGGTGGTCGATGGCGTCGTCGGTCCGGAGACCTGGGCCGCCTCGTTCAGGACCTGATCGATCGGCTAGGTCGTCAGTTCGCCAATCGAGAGGATGTTGCCGTCGGGGTCCTTGAACCAGGCTGCCTTCTCGCCCTCCATCTCGGCGATGCCGTCCACGGTCTTCAGGCCGGGCATGTCGTACTCCTCGAAGACGATCCCCCGATCCCGAAGCTCCTTCACTGCCACCTGGATGTCCTCGACGTCGAAGCCGGCGTAGGTGGCCTTGTTGGTCCCGGCGAACTGCGACGGATAGACGAAGAGGCCGGCCCCGCTCGCATTCTCGTACCTGATCCCGGCAGGGGAATCTTCGACGGCCTTGAGGCCGAGGACCTCACCGTAGAACTTCTTGGCCCGCTCAATATCCGACACCGCGATCGTCGCCACGATGTTTGCCCTCTCGAACACCCGACACCACCTCCAGCGGCAGCCTAGCCCGACCCCCTCGATGGGTGCCACAACGGCCCCGAACCGAGCGGGGCCGACCTCCCTCTGGCATGTCCAGAAAAGGGGGTTGACTTCTGATGGCGAGCGGAGTACCCCCACGTTACGGCATCCGCACGAGGCGGGGCGGGACATGCATCCGATCCGGATCCTTCGATCCGTTCTGATCTGCTCTACAGTCGGCCTCCTGGTCCTCAGCTCTCAATCCGCGGTCTTGGCATCGCGCTCAGGACCTTTGGTCCCGGCGATTCAATCGCGAAGAACGCCGATCGGACCGCGCGTTCCCGGCGGCCAGTTGTGGTGGAAGCGCTATGACGGCGGTCACGACTTCGCCTCTGCGCTTGGGGTGAGCCCTGACGGAACCAAGGTATTCGTAACCGGGCAGAGTGGAGGGCTGTCTTTTCGTGCATACGCCACGATTGCCTACGACGCTGTGAGCGGGGCAGAACTTTGGGTACAGCGGTACGGAGACTTTGGAGACATCAACCAGGCTACCGCACTCGGAGTCAGCCCCGATGGATCGAGGGTATTCGTGACGGGCTCGAGCAACGGTCAGTTCGGCACGATCGCTTATGAGGCGTCTTCCGGTGCTCAGCTCTGGGTGGATCTCTACGGAGGTGCGGCGGGGGCCTCATCCATCGACCTGAGTCCGGACGGTGCCCAGGTGTTCGTGACCGGGCGAAGCGAGGGGGACTACGCCACGATCGCTTACGACGCCTCATCTGGCACGAGGCAGTGGGTCAGCTTCTACGACGACGGCGGTGCCTCGGCTATCGCTGTGACCCCGGACGGGACAAAGGTGTTCGTGACCGGCACCAGCGGCAGCGCCTACGCCACGATCGCCTACGACACCTTATCGGGCGCAACGCTGTGGGCGAGTCGGTATGAAGGGTTGCCCGGGCGTGAGACGCTCGGCACGTCGATCGGCGTGAGCCCAAGCGGCACTCGAGTATTCGTGACCGGCGGGATCGGTCAGCCGAGCGGAGTCACATACGGCACCATCGCCTACGACGCCTCGACGGGAAGCACCCTGTGGGTGAGCTTCTATGGAGGGCTCAAGTGCTGCAGTCGGCACGTCGCGTGGTCTCTTGGCGTGAGCGGCTCAACGGTCTTTGTCACAGGCGAAAGCGAGAGAGCCCCCTCCGACATCGACTACGCAACGGTGGCCTACGATGCATCGTCGGGAAAGACCCTGTGGGCACAACGCTTCTCTCGCGGTATCCCGGAGCGTGACATAGCACGGTCTCTCGTGGTGAGCCCTGATGGGGCCAGCGTATACGTCACCGGAACAAGCGGGGACGACTATGCAACGATCAGTTACGAAGCCATTACGGGGAAGACAACGTGGGTAAGTCGTTTCGACGGATTCGGAGGTGAGGCCAGATCGATCGGCATCAGCCCCGATGGCACAAGGGTCTTCATCACTGGCTACCTCTTCGTCGAACCACCATTCGAAGACTACGTGACCGTCGCTTACAGCACTCGCTGACCGGACATAACACGGAATTACCCTTTGCAGCCCTCTGACCTGCGGTTTTACCCTTCGGTGCTAACCGTGTGCTAACTACAGCTCCGCCACTCGTCCCGACTCCCGTATACGCCGTCATACACTCCGCGCCGCGCCGGGGAGGATTCGAACCTCCGACCCGCTGCTTAGAAGCTAGAAGCCGCGGAGCGCTGCGCTGACGTGCGATATTGCACGTCAGAGGCGAGCGAAACCCGTCCAGTTATCGTGCCCGTTGCAGGAGGGCAAGCGAGCGGATACAGAAACTGCTGAACGCGCCGGCGTGACGGCTCGTGAGGAGGCGACGTCATGGCACTTGAGTGGGAACAGGTCGTCGTGGACTCCACCGATCCCGTAGCGCTCGGGCGCTGGTGGCAGGAGGCGCTCGGCTGGGTGATCGTCAACGACGACCCGGAGGAGTACGAGATCAGGCCCGCTCCCGATCGGCTCCCCGGTCTTTTGTTCGCCCGCGTCCCAGAGCTGAAGACCCTGAAGAATCGACTCCATCTCGACTTCCGCCCCGATGACCAGGAGGCGGAGGTCGCCCGGCTGAAGGCGATGGGCGCCACCGAGGTCGATGTCGGTCAGGGACCGGAGGTCACGTGGACGGTACTGACTGACCCGGAGGGCAACGAGTTCTGTGTGCTCTCGTCGCGGGACGCCTAGCTCTCCTCAGATGCGCTCCGACGAACTCGTGCGGCGCCCTCCAGGGCGGGCTCGCCGGGATCGGCGGGGGTCGGAGAATACTCGCACTTCGTCACCTCGGCCGATCGGGACGCGACCGATCGCCTGGGCCGATTCCTGCAGGGGTGAGAACCCACGCCGACGCGTGTATGACGGCGTATGACACACAAAA
>JBKPAF010000026.1:0-13966 GCA_046726275.1 Actinomycetota bacterium | reverse complement strand
ATCCTCGGAGTACTGGCGGTTCAGCCGGAGCCAGGGGGGACTGCCCTCCCTCCAGCCCGGGTTGGCGGGGTTGTCGCGGAGCTCCGGGTCCTTGCTGAGCAGCCAGACGACATCAACGCGGAACCCGTCGACCCCGCGATCGAGCCAGAACCGCATGACGTCCACCATGGCTTCCTGTACCTGCCGGTTCTCCCAGTTCAGGTCCGGTTGACCGCGGTGGAACGAGTGCAGGTACCACTTGGCCGGCGGTTCCAGGAAGGTCCAGGCAGGGCCCCCGAAATAGCTCTCCCAGTTGTTCGGCGGTGATCCATCGGGCCTCCGGTCCCGCCACACGTACCAGTCGTGCTTCGGACTATCCGTGCCGCTCCGGCTCTCGATGAACCAGGGATGCTGATCTGAGGTGTGGTTCGGGACGAGATCAAGGATGAGCCGGATGCCGTGCCCGTGCAGAGCGGCGAGCATGGCGTCGAAGTCCTGAAGCTTTCCGAATCGTGGGTCGACGGTCACATAGTCGGCGACGTCGTACCCCAGATCGGAATCGGGACTCGGATAGATGGGGGATAGCCAGATCGCCCCGACGCCCAGCCACGAGAGATACTCCACTTTCTCCCGGATTCCTGCGAGATCGCCGATGCCGTCGCCGGTTGTGTCGAGGAAGCTTCGCGGATAGATCTGATAGATCACCTCGCGTTGCCACCACGAGGGTTGCTCCGGGATCCACGATCCGGGAAGTCCTTCAGGGGTCATTCGATCGGCCGCCACTCGAGGCCGTCCGTCCCGTGGGACGGACGGCCTCTGCCACGGGCTAGACGCGGCGCCGGTACTTGGCGATGGCCAGCGGGACGAACACCGCGAGGATCACGGCCATCCAGATCACCGAATCGATCAGAGGCTCCGCTACGGGGCCTCCCAGCATCAACCCGCGGGTCGCGTCGATCACTGACGTCACCGGGTTGGCCTTCACGAAGGCCTGCAGCCATCCGGGCATGGTCTCCGGCGATGCGAACGCGGAGCTGGCGAAGGTCAGAGGAAGGATGATCATGAAGCCCCAGGTGTTCACCGACTCCGTGGACCGAGCGGAGATCCCGATGAACGCCATGGGCCAGCACATGGTCAGGCCGAACGCGGTGACGAGCACGAACGCACCGATGGCGCCCGCGACGCCGCCTCCGAACCGGAACCCGAGCAGGGTCGCGAACCCGGTGATGATCAGGATGCTCCACATGATGCGTCCCCCGTCGGCCGTGATCCGGCCGGCGATCACCGCTGCGCGTGAGATCGGCAGCGACCGGAACCGGTCGATCACTCCTCGTTGGAAGTCGACGTTGAGGGCGATGGCGGTGGTGAACGGAAGGAACGCCACGCTCTGCACGAGGATCCCGGGAAGGGCGAACTGCAGATACTCGCGGCTGGAGCCGGCGATGGCCCCGCCGAAGACGTACACGAACAGCGTCAGGAACATGATCGGCTGGATGGTCATCTCGACCAGCTGCTCCGGAGTTGCCTTGATATGCAGCAGGTTCCTCCGGGCGATGGTGAACGTGTTCCTGATCAGCACGCTGAGGCCGTCGGACCGGCCGAGGGTTGTCGTGGTGGCGCTCATGCTCGGCTCCCTTCCTTGGTCTGGTCGTTGGCGGTCTCCTCCTCGGCAACGTGCCCGGTGACCGCAAGGAACACCTCATCCAGACTGGGCCGGCGAAGGGAGAGGTCGTCCACGGCGATGCCCTCGTCGTCCAGACGCCGGACCGCATGGCCCAGCGCGGACCGGTCGTGGGTCCTCACGGTGACCATCTGTCCGTCGTTGTACGTGCCGTCCTCACCATCCGCGAAGCCTGCCAAGAGCCGTTCGACCGCAGGGAGGTCGGCCGGGTCGCTCGGGCGAGCCTGGAGGACCTGTCCCCCCACCCTGGTCTTCAACTGAAGCGGCGTCCCGGCCGCGATCACCCGGCCGTGATCGATCACGACGATCTCGTCGGCCAGGCGGTCGGCCTCCTCGAGGTACTGGGTGGTGAGCAGCACCGTGGTGCCCTCGGCCACCAATCCGCGGATCATGCCCCACAGGTCCATCCGGCTCTTGGGGTCCAGTCCGGTCGTCGGCTCGTCCAGGTACAGGAATCGCGGCCTGCCGACCAGGCTCGCCGCGAGGTCGAGGCGCCGCCGCATGCCCCCGGAGTAGGCCTTCACGTACTTGGCTGCCGCCTCCGAGAGATCGAAGGATTCGAGGAGCTCCTTCGCCCGAGCGCGGGCGTCGCGGGCCGGCATCCCGATCAATCGGCCGATCATGTACAGGTTCTCCTGACCCGACAGCAGCTCGTCGACCGCCGCGTACTGGCCGGTCAATCCGATCAGCCGGCGCACCTTCTTCGGTTGGCGCACCACGTCGTAGCCACCGACGAGAGCCCGTCCGGAGTCGGGACGAAGAAGCGTCGAGAGCACCCGGATCGCGGTGGTCTTTCCGGCGCCATTGGGGCCGAGCAGGCCGAACACGCTGGCCTCCCGAGCCACCATGTCTATGCCGTCCAGCGCTCGGACCTTGCCGAACGCTTTGGCGAGGCCTTCAGCCTCGATGGCGGAGTTGGTCATGGCAATCCCCCTTTCCCTTCCGAGAACATCGGGCCCGGTGCTCGTATGCCCGCGAGATGTAGTGATTCCTTGTCGGCCCTGAGGCGGAGGGCGCCTCCGACGAAAGAAGGAGAAGCCCTGTAGCGGATCCGCAGGCCGGCCCCCGAAGCGTTTGACAGAATACCGACCTGGACGAGTTCTCCGAATCTCGACGTCCCATGACCTACATGGCAGCAACCAGCGACCGTCTCGAGGAAGGAGCATCCCAGCAGGATCTCCTTCGGATCTACGATCGCGTGGGCACCATCGCCGTCGTGGGCGCCTCTGCCCACCAAGGCAAGCCTTCGCACGACATTCCTCGCTACCTTCAGTCGCAGGGGTTCCGGATCATCCCGATCAACCCTCGAGGCGGAGAGATCCTCGGAGAGCACGTCTACCCATCCTTGACCGCAGTGGACGAAGCCGTCGATCTCGTCGAGGTGTTCCGGCCACCGGCCCAAGCGGAGGAAGTCGCCCGGGAGGCGATCGCGAGTGGAGCGAAGGTGTTGTGGTTCCAGCCGCGAACGGGCACGGAGGGTGCTACGCGCCTTGCCCGCGATGCCGGCATGGTCGTGATCACCGGTATCTGCATGGGCGAGACGCACCGGCAGCTCGGCCTCGGTCCGGGGCCGTAGTCTGAGTGCCCTCGAGGGAGCATCAGGTGGGCCCTGGAATTGGCCGGAACCCGAACGGGAGGGGCGCCGTCAAAGCCGACATGAACCGAGGTCGGTTCGGAGGAGGAGCAGCGGCGGTGTTCCTCGTCACGACGCTGATCCTTGCCGGATGCGCCCAGTCATCGACAGGCTCGGGGTCCAGTCCCCCGCCCGACTCGCCGGTCACCGGCGAACCGAGCCCGGGCGGGTCGGTCCCCACACCCACGTCCCAGCGCGTGCGTCCGAGGTCGGGCCTGGTCGATCCCCGCCCCGTGGCATGGGACCACGTGGATGTGGTCGATCAAACGGCGCTCGACGTGTTCTTCTACGGCGGCGTCGAGGAGTGTCATGGTCTCGACCACATCGATGTGGAGTACGGCGAGGACGCGGTGACGGTCACGGTCTTCGAGGGACGCGTGCCTGGCGCGGGCGTGTGCATCGAGATCGCCGTGTACAAGGTGGCCAGGGTCACGCTCAATGAACCGCTGAACGGGCGGAAGATCCTCGACGGCGTCTAGACCCTTCCGGGACCTGGCGGGATCTTTCGCCTGCCGCGGACACCTCGAGCCTCCGCACCTGGTGATGCATGATCGGACCCATGCAGGATTCTGACCGGCCCATCGGCCAGCTGGACTTTCTGTACATCCCCAGCCGGGACGTGGCTTCCGACATGACGTATTTGACCGACGTGGTGGGTGGGCAGGTCGTCTTCGCCGTCGAGGCCATGGGAACACGGGTCGCGGCCATTGAGATGACCGAGGGTCCACCGCTGTTGCTCCTGACCGACCATCTGGAGGGCGACCGGCCCATCCTCGTTTACCGCGTGTCTGATCTGCGCTCCGCCCTGGCCGAGCTCGAGTCACGGGGTTGGGAAGTGGAACCCACCTTCGAGATCCCTCACGGTCCTTGCTGCTCCTTCCGGACTCCGGGCGGTCACCGGTTCGCACTGTACGAGCTGACCCGTCCGGATGCGGCTGCGCATCTCACCGGCCGGCGCGATTTCTAGAGACTCGGCGAGTCGTTCGATCGACCTAGACCTCGGCGTTCCGGGCAAGGCCGTACAAAGGATCGTGTGAACACTTTGGGCTGCACCGCGGTGCCTCGGGTCGAGGCTTTGGGCCACACCTCCTCCGCCGTTCGGCCGTTTTCCTGGTGAAACGATCAATCCTGCACCGGGAGCATGCCGACACCGTGAAGAGGAAAGGATCGGTGGATTCTGTGAGGCGAACTGTGAAGCGGGCGACACTCGGCGGCTCCGCCGCGGTGGTGGGGCTCCTACTCGTCGCCTCGCTGGCTGGGTTTGCCTCCGCCCACGGTGGCGACGCCAATCGGATCCACGCGTGCGTCAAGACGGACCAGGGTGGCGCCGGATCGCTTCGGATCGTCGGACCCACCGACACGTGCAAGAAGAACGAGACGGCGCTCGACTGGGACATCACGGGTCCTCCCGGTCCTCCCGGACCACCAGGCCCCGAAGGGCAACAGGGTGCTGCCGGCCCGGCTGGTCCGCCCGGCCCTATGGGACCCGCGGGACCGCCTGGTCCAATAGGACCGCAAGGTCCAGGCGGCCCACAAGGACCTGCTGGTCCGCCGGGTCCCGCCGGTCCTCAGGGTCCCCAAGGTCCCGCCGGCCCCCAGGGTCCTCCGGGACCACCTGGCCCAGGTCTCTCGGGACTGGAAGTGACCGAGCATCTCAGCGAGCTCAACAGCGAGGATGACAAGGTCGTACTGGTGCTGTGCCCGGTCGGCAAGCAGGCGATGGGCGGCGGGGCGAGCATCGGTGGACCCTCCTCCGTCGCCCTGACCGAGAGCGACTTCTATTTCGACGGCGCCGGTGGTCGCATCGGGTGGCTGGCCCGCGCCAGCGAGGTCATTCCGACGGACGCTCCCTGGATCCTGGTGGCTCACGCCCTCTGCGCCGAGCTCTAGCTCCACCTCCGCATCCCCGAGCGAGTCGGCCCTAGCCCGCAAGCGCCTGTGCTAGCTTGGGCGCGAGCTCGCCATGCGACGGTTGATCGAGCGCCTCATCGAGATCTGCGCATCTGACCGGGTGATCACTCACCGCCATGCCCTCCAGGCGTATGAGTCGGATGGATTGCTGCAGTACGCGACCCTGCCGAAGGTCGTCGTCCTTCCCGACACGGGCGAGGAAGTCAGGCTGGTCGTCCGGGCCTGTTTCGAAGAAGGCGTCCCCTGGGTGGCCAGGGGTTCCGGCACCGGACTCTCCGGAGGAGCCGTGCCGATCGCAGAGGGCGTGGTCATCGCGCTGACGCGGATGCGGCGAATTCTTGAGGTCGACCTGCCCAACCAGAGGGTGGTGGTCGAGCCCGGCGTGACCAACGCCGAGATCACTCGCGCGGTCGGGCCGACCCACGTCTATCCGCCGGACCCGTCGAGCCAGGTCGTGTGCTCGATCGGAGGAAACGTGGCCGAGAACTCGGGCGGCCCGCACTGCTTCAAGTACGGGTTCACCACGAACTACGTCACCGGCCTCGAAGTGGTGCTGTCCGATGGCGAGGTGGTGACACTGGGAGGGAAGGAGTTGGATTGCCCCGGGTACGACCTGGTCGGAGCCTTCGTCGGTTCGGAGGGCACACTGGGAGTGGTCACGAAGATCACGGTGCGGGTTGCTCCCGCTCCCGAAACGAAGCGAACCCTCGTGGCCTACTTCGTCTCAACCGATCAGGCGGGGCAGACGGTCTCGGACATCGTCGCCTCGGGGGTCGTTCCTGCTGCCATCGAGATCATGGACCGGCTCTCGATCCAGGCGAGTGAGGCTGCGACACACGCGGGGTATTCGCTGGAGGCCGGAGCTGCCCTCATCGTCGAGCTCGACGGCCCCACGGCCGATTGCGACGCTCGATTCGGCGACGTCATGGCGTTGTGCCAGAAGAACTCGGCGATGGGAATCTGGGTGGCGAGAGACGAGCGGGAGGCCGAGCTGATCTGGAAGGGGCGAAAGGCGGCCTTCGCCGCGATGGGCCGCATCTCACCCGACTACTACGTTCAGGATGGGGTCATCCCACGAACCAGGCTGTCCGAGGTCCTTCGCCGGATCGACGCGCTCTCCGAGGAGTATGGACTGAGAGTGGCCAACGTCTTCCACGCGGGGGACGGCAACCTGCATCCTCTCGTGTGCTACGACGCCTCGAACGAGGGTGAGGCAGAACGGGCTCAGGATCTCGCCTCTCTCATCATCCAGGCATGCGTCGACGCTGGCGGCTCGATCACAGGCGAGCACGGGGTGGGGATCGACAAGAAGCAGCAGATGCCGATGGTGTTCTCTGAGGCGGATCTGGAAGCGTTTCAGCGCCTCCGGTGCGCCTTCGACCCGTTCCAGCTCGCGAACCCCGACAAGGTCATGCCCACTCCCCGTCTCTGCGGGGAAGTCCCCGGCCCCTATCGCCAGCATCCGCTGGAGCGGGCCGGCGTGGCCGAACGCTTCTAGCGGTTCGGACACGAGGTGCGCACCGAGGAACCCCACACCGCGGCTGAGGCGGCGGAGCTGCTCCGCTCGGCCGCCTCCGATGCACTGACGGTTCGCCCCCGAGGGGGCGGCACCAAGCTGCGGTGGGGAGCCCCAGCCCCTGACCCGGACATCGAGCTCTCGACCGCGGGTCTGGATCGGATGGTCGAGCACAACGCCGGAGACCTCACTGCCGTGGTCGAAGCGGGGGTGCCGCTGGCCGCTGCACAGCAGGCGTTCGCTGCCTCGGGCCAGATGCTGGCTCTGGACCCACCGCTGGGGGAGTCCGGGGCGGCGACCATCGGAGGGATCGTGGCCACCGGCGACTCCGGGCCCCTGCGTCACCGGTACGGCGGGCCCCGCGATCTACTCCTCGGGATCACCGTCGCCCTGTCGAACGGCTCTGTCGCCAAGTCCGGAGGGAAGGTCATCAAGAACGTGGCGGGATACGACCTGGCGAAGCTCTTCACCGGCTCGTTCGGGACGCTCGGCCTCATCACCCAAGTCGCGGTCCGGCTACATCCGCTCCCGCGACGGCGCGTCAGCGCCGTCGGTTCCGGAGCCGATCCGGACGCTCTTCAGCAGGCGGCCATCGACCTGGCCCACAGCCATCTGGAACTGGAAAGTCTGGACATCCAGTGGCAAGAGGCGAGCGGAACGGTCGTGGCTCGATGTGCCGGAGCGGCACCTGAGGCCGGAGCCCTGGAGGCGGTCCGACTGATGTTGGAGGCGGGACTCCGGGCAGAGGTCGAGCAGGACGACGAGCGTGTGTGGGATACCTCCCGCGGTGACAATCGGAATGACGCGGCGACCATCGTCCGCGTCTCGGCGCTGCCGTCGGAGCTCGCTCGGGTCATCCGGGTCGTGATGCGCCTCGAGGGCTCCGTGGTGGCGCGGGCGGGGCTCGGGCTTTGCTGGATCCGGATCCTAGACGCGGAACCCGAGGGCGTCGCCTCAGCGGTCGGGGACCTTCGTTTCACCCTGGCCCCGTTCCCATGCGTCATCCTGGACGCCCCAGCCGCGGTGAGAGACAGGGTCGACGTGTGGGGAGTGCCTGAGGGCCCAGACGTCGAGCTCATGCGGCGGGTGAAGGCCCGGTTCGACCCGACCGGCACATGCAACCCGGGCGTGTTCCTGGGAGGCATCTGATGGGACGCCGAGCGTTCGATGCCGACCGGCCCCCCGCCTCGGGGTTGATCGATGCGTGCACGCATTGCGGGTTCTGTTTGCCCACCTGCCCCACGTACGTCCTGTGGGGGGAGGAGATGGATTCTCCCCGTGGTCGGATCGTCCTCATGCGCCACGGCCTCGAAGCAGGAAGCGAGATGCCGGGGATGGCCGTGCACTTCGATCGGTGCCTGGGGTGCATGGCCTGTGTGACGGCGTGCCCTTCGGGCGTGCAGTACGACCGGCTGATCGAGGCGACCCGCCCTCAGGTGGAACGCAATGTTCGTCGCCCCTTGGCCGAGCGGGCGTTTCGACGATTTCTCTTCGGAACCTTCACCCATCCGGGGCGACTCCGGGCGATCGTGCCGATCGCGGCGGCGTACCGCCGGCTCGGGGCACGGCGGCTGGCCCGTGCCGGGGCGCTGGCTCGCTTCCCTCGCCTCAGGGCGCTCGAGCGACTGGTCCCGCCGGTACGCCTCCGCGATGCGGTCCGCCACCTCCCCGAGAGGTCACCGGCGAAGGGGGATGGAAGGGGAAGGGTAGGCCTGCTCCAGGGGTGCGTGCAGCGAGCCTTCTTCCACGAGGTGAACGCGGCGACCGTTCGCGTGCTGACCGCGGAGGGGTTCGAGGTCTACGCGCCGAAGCTCCCCCGCTGCTGCGGGGCGCTCCAGTTGCACAGCGGCTACGAGCCCGAGGCCCTCGACCTGGCCAGAGCCACGATCGCGGCGTTCGAGGAGTGCGACCTGATCGCGGTGAACGCTGCCGGGTGTGGCTCCGCCATGAAGGACTACGGCCCTCTTCTGAGCGACGATCCCGCGTGGGCGGATCGGGCCCGGCGGTTCTCAGGGAGAGTCAGGGACGTCACCGAGCTGCTCGGCGGAGCCGGACCTGTTGCCGAGCGCCATCCCGTGCCCTTGCGGGTCGCCTATCACGACGCCTGTCACCTTGCCCACGCCCAGGGGATCAGGAGCCAGCCGAGGGCTCTCCTGCAGGCGGTTCCCGGCATCGACCTACTCGAGCCGCTCGAATGGGAAGTGTGCTGTGGCTCTGCGGGTATCTACAACATCCTCCAACCGGAGGCGGCGCATCGCCTCGGCCGGCGCAAGGCCGAGAGCCTGCTCGCGACCGGCGCCCAGGCCATCGTCTCGGCCAACCCTGGGTGCACGCTGCAGATTGCCGCCCATCTGGAGGAAATGGGCAGGCCGATGCCCGTCTATCACCCGATACAGATCCTGGATGCGTCGATCAGGGGAGCGACCCTCTAGCCGGGCTGCCCCTATCAGTCCGGATCGCCCTGGCCTGGGCCTCCGCCTCGAGCTCGAATTCCCGGTCCAGGGCCGTCTCCGAGGCGCCTTCGATGAGCTCCTTGATCAGGGCGACAGCCGTGGGGGAGTGCTGCGAGACCTGTCGGGCCAGCGCTGTGGCTTCCACCAGAAGAGCCTCTGATCCGACCAGCCTGTCGACCAGCCCGATGCTAAGAGCCTCCTGAGCGTCCACGACCCGGGTGGACCAGACGAGCTCCTTGGCTCGGGATGGACCGACCAGTCGAGCCAGCCGGTGAGCGCCGCCGAGGTCGGGGATGAGTCCGTACCTCGGCTCCAGCATGCCGAACATGGCGTCGGCCCCAGCTACGCGCAGGTCGCAGGCCAGGGCGAGCTGAAGTCCGGCTCCGACCGCGTGCCCCTGAACGGCGGCCACGGTTGGCTTGGACATGCGGGCGAGGGTCCGGAAGGGTCGCTGGGCCATGTGCACGAAGGCGCGAAAGCCCCCTTCGTCCTCCGTGGCCCGAGCAGCCAGGGAGCCCAGCTCGCCGAGGAGGGAAAGATCGATGCCGGCGCAGAAGGAGGGACCCTCGCCGGCGACGAGGACGGCGCGGGCGTGAGGGTCGGTGGCCGCTTGCTCTGTAGCGTGGCCCAGCTCGGTGAACATGGCGTGGCTCACCGCGTTGCGTTTCTCCGGCCGGGCCAGCGTGATGCGTGCCAGGCCATCTTCGACCTCGTAGCGGATCGTTTCGAAGCTGCTCACGAGATCCTCTCGTCGGACGACCCGATGGAACCTATATACCATCGAGGAGTGAGTGAGGCCCCAGCAGGAACCCGATGCATGCTGTGCGGCCGCCCGACGTACGACCCGGACAAGAAAGAGCGGCCGTGGAGCAGGGGGGTTTCGGATGGTCGCCAGGTTCTTGTGTGTCCCCAGTGCCAGGTCGAGCGGGCCGACTGGATGCAGACCCTCGATCGTTGTGAACGCTGTGGAAGTACGCGACTGTCGGCGATGATCGGGGAGGTCGTGTGCCGGCAGTGCGGCCTGGTCGCTGGGACGCTGGCCAGGGAGGAACCGCTCGTCGAGTGATACCGGGCGCTTAGCTCAGCGGTAGAGCGCCGCCCTTACAAGGCGGAGGTCGGTGGTTCGAAACCACCAGCGCCCACTGAGGGAGGAGGCGGTTCCTTACCCCAGTGCGGGAGGGCGTCGGCTGAAGCGGTAAGGTAAGGAACTGGAACCGACAGGAGCCATCGGCCTGGAAAGGAGACCAGGATGCTGACCCTCAACACCGTCATGATCGGCTCGGACGACCCCAAGTCTTTGAGCGAGTTCTACACCAAAGTGCTCGGCAAGCCGGCGTGGGAAGACAGCGCGTACGTGGGCTGGCAGGCCGGCAGCTCGTGGCTGATGATCGGTGAGCACTCGGAGGTCAAGGGACGGAACGAGATGCCCGGACGGATCATCCTGAACTTCGAGACGCCGGACGTGAAGGGCGAGTTCGACCGGATCAAGGGCCTGGGTGCCGCCGTTCATCAGGAGCCGTACCAGCCAGGGGGCGACGACGCTCCGGAGATGTGGATCGCGACGTTCGAGGATCCCGACGGGAACTACTTCCAGCTGGCCTCGCCGATGCCGGCGACGTAGTCGGGTCGCCGTCCGCTCGTTGGCTCCCCCGCTCTAGTCGCGGCCCCTCGTCGTGGCCACGTCGACCTCATTTCCCTCGGCATCTGCCAGGGTCCACCACTCGGGGGCGTGCTCGTCGGTCACCAGGTGGCCGCCGGCGGCGATCGTGGCAGCGAGCTCGAGACCCTTCGCACTCCTCCTGGATGTACGATCGCCGTCATGGCCTACGACGAGGAACTCGCGGATCGCATACGCGAAGTGCTCGGCGGCGAATCCGGACTGACCGAGAAGAAGATGTTCGGAGGGCTTGCCTTTCTCATCGGGGGGAACATGGCCGTGGCAGCAAGCAGCAAAGGTGGAATGTTGGTACGGGTCGACCCAACGCAGTCAGACAGGCTCGTCGCCACGACGAATGCTCGCCTCATGGAGATGCGCGGCAGGCAAATGCAGGGATGGCTACGAGTAGACCCAGACGATGTCCGCACCAAACGGCAGCTGGCGAGGTGGGTCGGGCTCGGCGCGACGTTCGCCCGATCGCTTCCCCGGAAGCGATAGACCGACCTTTCCTCCTTTGACGTGGGCTCTGTGGATCTTCGCCAATCCATCCCACACCACGTTTCCCTATCACCGCTAGACGAAGAGCGGCGTCATAGAGCGACGCAGCACGAGCTCGTGCATGCGTTCGTCGCTTGGGCGTTCCCCGGAGAATTCCTCGGCCGCCGCCAGCACGCGAGGCAACAGCCTGACGTCGCCGACAGTGTTGAGGAAGACGCCCTCACGGCCGAGCACCCACTGCACCGCGAGGTGGATGTCAGCCTGATCGGTGAGCGGCTCATACCAGGTCGACGCCGTCTGCGGACGACCGTCCCAGGGCGCGAGCGCGATCGACTTGATGGTCTGCATGGCGACGCCGCGCTCCGCGCATATCGCGGCCAGTGCCTCGAACTCGGCAGCGTAGCGTTCGTCCTGCATCTGCCTGAAGTTGTAAGGGAGGAGCACCGAGTCGAAGGGGAAGCGCGCGAGCGAGCGCATGTGCATGGCTGCGATCGAGAGCCCGTGCCCGGTGATGCCGATGAACCGAATGAGACCTTCCTCGCGCGCTTCGACCGCTGCCTCCAACGCTCCACCCTCGCGCAGAGCGAACTCCCACTCGATGACGTCGCCCAGGTTGTGCAACTGCAGCAGGTCGATGTGGTCGACGCCCAACCGATCGAGCGACCGGTGGAGCTCCTTCTTCGCGCTCTTGTAATTGCGCGCGCCCGTCTTGGTAGCCAGGAAGAACGCCTTCGGGTTTTGCCTGAGCCACGGCGCGATCCGCAGCTCGGAGTCACCGTATGAGGCGGCCGTGTCGATGTGATTCACGCCGTGCTCGAGAAGCAAGTCCAGCGTCCCCTCTGCGTCTGCGTGCGAAACGTGGCTGAGCGCCGCTGCACCGAAGATCGTGCGCGTGCTCTGTTGGCCAGTTCCCCCGAATGGCGCCTTTGTGATCAGGTCGAAAGCGTACCTCCGCTGAGTGACCAACGTGACCCTTCGGTAGACGTCCGGGTCAGCAGGCTGGAACGAGCTCTCGCTCGGGCTCGACAACGACCTCGGGCGTTGCAAGTCCTTCGATGTTGATCTTCGGCAGCCACTCGAGCCATGACGGCAGATACCAGTTGCGGTTGCCGAGGAGCTTCATCGTGGCGGGAACCAGGACCGATCGGACGATGGTGGCGTCGAGCGCTACGGCGACCGCCAGCCCGAACCCCATCTGTTGCAGCCCGACCAGCGCACCGGCGGCAAAGCCACCGAAGACCGCCACCATGATGGCTGCTGCTCCGGTGATCAGGGAGCCGGTGGTGCGCAGCCCGTAGGCGACGGACTCGGCGTTGTCTCTGGTGTGATCGAACCGCTCGCGGATCCTGGAGAGCAGGAAGACGTGGTAGTCCATCGAGAGCCCGAACAGGATGGTGAAGATGAACAGCGGCAGCCCTGCCTCGATCGCTTCGACTTGGCCGAAGCCGAGCCAGCCTGCGATGTCCTTGAAGAACTCGGGGCCGACCCCGCGTTGGAAGAATAGGACGACCAGCCCGAAGGCCGCTCCCACCGACAGAACGTTCATGGCGATCGCTTTCAAGGGGATGACCAGCGAGCGGAACGCCACCGTCAACAGGACGAAGGACAGCCCGAGCACAAACAGGAACACGATCGGGGTGTACAGCGTCGTCTGGTGGAGGTAGTCGACGTTGTACGCGGTGTCGCCTCCGACAAGGACCTCGACGGGCACGTCATGGAAGGATTGAGGAACCAACTCGGCGCGGAGCTCACCGATCGCATCCAGCGCATCGTTGCCGGCGATATCGCCGGACAGGGGTGCAGACACCACTGCCAGGTTGCCGGCTTCATTCACCTCGACCGTGGATGGCCCGAACGATGGATCAGCCGCCAACTCGGCTTGTAGGTCTTCGATGGAGTTGGTCACCGACGGGGTGATCTCTCCATCGACAACGATCTCCACCGGTGAGCCGAGCCCCCCGGAGAAGTCGCGTTCCAGGATGAGGAACGCCTGTTTGGACTCCGCCTCCTGGGGCAGCGTGCTGACGCCCGAGAATCCTTCGTTGATGCTGAAATAGGGGAGCGCCGCCAGCACTAGGATGCCCGTGGCCAGCACAAGGCTGACGACGGGTCTACGCATGACGGTACCGGTGATCCGGTCCCAGAGGCGGCTCCGCCCTGGCCGGGTGATCCGCCTCCTCCCGTGGATCCGCAGCGCATCGACCCTGTCGCCCATCAATGCCAGCACGGCGGGGAGCAGCGTCAGGGAGGCAGCGACCGCGATGATCACCACGAGGATCGCCCCCAGGCTGATGCTGCGGAAGAGCGTGTTCGGCAGCAGCAGCATTCCCATGAGAGCCACCACGACGGTGAGGCCCGAGAAGAACACCGCCCTGCTCGCGGTGGCACCGGCGTGGGTGATCGCATCGAGCTTGTCGAGGCCGTTCACACGCTCTTCGCGATAGCGGGAGACGATAAACAGCGAGTAGTCGATCCCGACCGCGAGACCGATCATCGTGATGATGTTGGCGATGAAGAACGGCAGATCGAAGACCAGGCCGAACAAGGCGGCGGCACCGAGAGCGATGCCGATCGCCATCACGGCCAGGAGGATTGGGATCAGGCCGGCGACGACTGCCCCGAACACGAACACCAGCAC
>JBKPAF010000025.1:0-17046 GCA_046726275.1 Actinomycetota bacterium | reverse complement strand
CCATCACCCCGGACGGACGCTGGGCCGTGTCCGGCTCGATTGACGGCATCCTGAAGGTGTGGGACCTGGACACCGGGGAGGACCTCCGCACCCTGGCCGGTCACGAAGCAGCGGTCGAGGCGGTGGCCATCACCCCCGACGGGCGTCGGGCCGTGTCCGCCTCACTGGACACCACCCTGAAGGTGTGGGACCTGGACACCGGGGAGGACCTCCGGACCCTGGCCGGTCACGGACATAAGGTCAGCGCGGTGGCCATCACCCCCGATGGGCGTCGGGCCGTGTCCGCCTCGCTGGACACCACTCTGAAGGTGTGGGACCTGGACACCGGGGAGGACCTCCGGACCCTGGCCGGTCACGAAGCAGCGGTCGAGGCGGTGGCCATCACCTCCGATGGACGCCGGGCTGTCTCCGGCTCGACTGACAACACGTTGAGGGTGTGGGACCTGGAAACGGCGGAGCCAATCGCCATGGCCAGCCTACCGGCAGAGGTGGCGAGCCTCGCTCTCGATGAGTCAATCGTCTGTGTCGGCGATTCCGCCGGAGGCTTCCACTGCTTCCGGTTCGTCGAGGCCGCACCACCTCGAGCGAGAGCGGGTTAGGAACTTGCTTCCAGCTTCTCGATGACCGCGTCGGCCACCTCGCTGGTCCCAACGGCCGTCGGGTCGTCCCTTGTGGGCTTCATGTCGTAGGTGACCGACTCGCCCTCGGCGATGACCTGGGCCAGGGCCATCTCCAGTCGGTCGGCGGCTCGATCCTCGCCAAGGTGACGGAGCATCAGCACGCCCGAGAACATCATGGCCATCGGATTCACCTTGTTCATGCCCTTGTACTTGGGCGCGCTGCCGTGGGTCGCCTCGAAGACCGCTGCCTCGTCCCCGATGTTGGCCCCGGGGGCAACGCCCAGCCCGCCGATCAGGCCCGCGCACAGATCGCTGATGATGTCCCCGTACAGGTTCGGGAGCACCAGCACGTCGTACTCCTCGGGCCGCTGGACCAGCTGCATGGCCAGGTTGTCGACGATCCGGTCCTCGAAGCCGACGTCCGGGTACTCCTGGGCGACCTCCCTGGCCGTGGACAGGAACAGTCCATCCGTGTACTTCATGATGTTCGCCTTGTGCACGGCGGTCACCTTCTTCCGCTGATAGCGCCGGGCGTACTCCAAGGCGAACCGCACGATCCGCTGGGTCCCGAAGATCGAGGTCGGCTTGATCGAGATCCCGGAGTCCTCGCGGATCTGCTTGCCGGAAAGCTCCGACAGGAACTCGATCACCTTGCGGGTCTCCGGCTGCCCCTCCTCGAACTCGATCCCAGCGTAGAGGTCTTCGGTGTTCTCCCTGCAGATCACGATGTCGATGTCCTGGTACCGGGAGCGAACGCCCGGATACCACTTGCACGGACGCAGGCAGCAGTACAGGTCGAGCTGCTTTCGGAGCTCGACGTTGACGCTCCGAAAGCCGGTGCCCACGGGTGTTGTGATGGGGCCCTTGATGGCCACATGGTTCCGACGGATGGACTCGAGGACGTGTTCGGGGAGCGGCGTCCCATACTCGTCCACCACATCCGCCCCCGCCTCCTGGACGTCCCAGTCGAACTCGACTCCGGTGCCTTCGAGGACCCGGCGCGTGGCCTCGGAGAGCTCCGGCCCTACCCCGTCCCCCGGGATGAACGTCACCCTGTACGGCATCTGGGTTCCTCCTTCGGATCTCGCGGGCATCTCATGCTAGTGGACGGCGCCCCGTGAACGCCGCAAACGCGCTCCTTGGTAGACTCGGGGAAACCGGCCGGTGAGGAGCTGCCCGTGACGGTAGAAAAGGGTCTCGAGGACGTCGTCGCGGCGCAGACCGCAATCTCCGACATCGACGGTAAACTCGGGAAGCTCTGGTACGCAGGCTATTCCATCGACGACCTGGCAGGGCATTCCACGTTCGAAGAGGTCGTGTTCCTCCTGCACCATCTCCGACTACCAAACCAGAGCGAGCTCGACGAGCTCACCGAGCAGATGGTCAACGACCGGGAGGCGGCCGACTTCGTGATCAGCCTGATGCCGACCCTCGCCGAGCAGACCTCCCCGATGTCGATGCTCCGTACGGCCATCTCGGCCGCGTCGGCCTACGACCCGGACGGATGGGATCAGTCTCCGGAGGCCAACTACCACAAGGCGATCCGGCTGATATCGCTCATGCCCACGCTCATCGCCTCGTACGACCGCCATCGAAACGAGCGGCCCGAGGTCGAGCCGAACCCCAAGCTCCCTCACGCCGCCAACTTCCTGTACATGCTGTCGGGAGAGGAGCCCTCACAGGAAGCTGCCCGGGCCTTCGACATCCAATTCATCCTCTATGCCGACCACACCATGAACGCGTCGACGTTCACGGCCCGGGTGGTGGCCTCGACGCTCGCCGACATCCACTCGGCCGTGGTGGCGGCCATCGCCGCCCTCAAGGGGCCCCTCCACGGTGGCGCCAACGAGCTGGCCATGCAGATGCTCGAGGAGATAGGCGAGGTCGACCGCGCGGAGGCCTTCGTCAAGGACATCTTTGGCCGCAAGGAGAAGATCATGGGGTTCGGGCACCGCGTGTACCGGCACGTTGACGACCCCAGGGCCAAGATTCTTCGCCGCATCTCGCAGGAGCTCGGCGAGGCGGCCGGCGAGCCCAAGTGGTATGAGATCTCGCGGGTGGTGGAGAAGGTTGTCCTGGAGGAGAAGGGACTCCGGCCGAACGTCGACTTCTACGCGGGGAGCGTGCTGCACTACCTCGGTCTTCCCCGAGACCTGTTCACGCCGATGTTCGCGGCCGCCCGCGCGGCAGGGTGGACCGCCCACATCCGCGAGCAGTACGCGGACAATCGCATCATCCGGCCCGACTCCGAGTACATCGGCCCCAAAGACCAGACGTATGTGCCCATCGACGAGCGCGAAGAGGCAGCCTCATGAGAGTGTCGGAGATCATGACCAACGCCGCGGTGACGGACCAGCCCGATGACACGGTCGGCCAGGCCGCGACCAAGATGTGGAGGCAGCAGACCGGATCGCTGCTGGTCATGGACGGCGAAGACCTGGTCGGCATCCTCACCGAGCGCGACGTCCTGAAGGCCGTGGCCTCTGGGACGAATACGAAGGAGACCCGCGTCTCCGAGATCATGACGAAGGATCTGATCACGGTAGGACCGCAGACGTCGCTCCGGGAGGCGGCAAAGATCATGGCCGATCGCTGGATCCGCCACCTTCCGGTCATCGATGGGGGGAAGGTGGTCGGCGTGGTTTCCCAGCGGGACCTGGCCGGCGTGCTGGCCGGCGCGCTCAATGAGCCCGAGCGGCTGGAGGCCCTGGTGGAGGCGTCCGAGCTGGTCAGGGAACGCCGGCTCAAGCGGATCGAGCACGGCGCCTGGGATTAGCCCGGGACTCTAGCGGCGTCGAAACACCGTTTGCACCAGGTAGTTCAGGGCCAACGCGAGATAGAACGCCGCAAGGATGAGCAGCCCGGTGCGGAAGGCAAGGTCCAGGACGGCAGCGAGGAAGGCGCCCCCGACCCAGGCGAGCTGGAACACCACCTCGTATCGGACGAAGACGCGTCCGTGCGCCCCGGTTGGGGCGAACCTCTGCATCAGGCTCTGAAACGAGAGACGCCCGAACTCGGTGCTCATCGCGGCGAGCCCAGCGAAGATCGCCAAGGGAAACAGATCGAACTCCGTGAACGCCAGAAGGGCCGCGACCCCTGCCGCGGTGATCGACCCGAAGACCACGGCCTCTTCCCGAAGCACCTGTGAAACCCTCGGAGCGGCGATGTCCCCTAGGAGCCCGCCGACGGCAGCGACACCGGCCACGATGCCGAACCAGTAAGCGGGGCGACTGTTCCCTCGGAGGCCGAACGCCAGCAGGAAGAGGAGGAACCCGCTCGCCGCCTTCAGCCCGGCCGTCCCGGCAGCCGCCGTCCTCAGCCTCTCCACGCGGCCCAGACGGGAGACCTCCCCCTCCCTCGGGGTGGTCGCGGGAAGCGGCAGCCGCGCGGTCAGGAGCGCAGCCACCGCATAGGCGATCGCCGCGAGATAGAGCACACCGGCGGACCCGTTCAGCCTCACCACCGCCAATCCCGGCCCGGCCGCGACCAGACCTCCGGCCACGCCGATCCTTCCCAAGCGGGCATTCGCCGCCACGAGGCCTTCCTGGTGCGGTGCGTACGCCATGATGAGCCCGTTCTTGCTGATGCCGGCGACCTTGGACAGCACCAGGAGGAGGAAGGCCAGGGGGAAGAGCAGCAGCGTGTCGAACCGCGGAGCCGCGAAGATGGCCACGAGCGATCTGCTTGCGGCGGCTCCGAAGGCAAGGGTTCGGAGCAACCCTCCTCGGTCAAGCAGCAACACGAGGAGCGGGGCGGCCACAGCCACCGGCGCCATGGTGAGCGCCAGGTAGAGCGCCACCTTCAGCTTCGCTTCCCCCACCGGGAGCGAGAAGAACACGGAGTCGGCCAGCGCGATGACGACGAGCGCGTCGGCGCCAGCGCTCGCGAGGTGCACGAGCGCGTAGGCATCGAGCGGCTCGCGGGAGTCCCACATCCTGCGGACGGGCCCGGTCGCCCAGCCCAGGAGACCTTCCCATCTCGGGGCCGCGCGCTCGGCCGGCATGTATTAGCTCGGCTCGAGCGTCAGGCCAGCGCCTGCCGGGGCAGGAGTCCCGCCGATTCGATGACGTGGCGGACGGGCTCCATCTGGCCGAGGCCCATGACGTGGATCCCCGCGATCCCCTTGATGGTCTTGAGCTTGGCCACCACTTCAACGGTGAGCCGGACCGCCTCCGCCCCGGCTTCCGGACCCGCGCTCTCCAAGAGCTCGATGACGCGCTTGGGAACCGTTACCCCCGGCAAGTGGTCGTTGATGTACCGGGCCGATCTGGGTCCTCGCGCGACGGCCACGCCCGCGAGCACGAACATCCGCTCGAGGATTCCCCTCTCTCTGGCCTTCTCGGCCCAGGATTCGAACGCCTCGACGTCGAAGACGATCTGGGTCTGAACGAAGTCGGCCCCCGCGTCCGCCTTCTCCTCTAGCCGCTCGAACGAATAGCCGGGGGTCAGCGGAACGTCCGCAACCCCGATGAAATAGCGAGGCGGAGGGTCGACCTGGGCTCCGGACAACATCGTGCCCTCCCGGCGGAGGCGGTCGGCCAGCCCGACCAGCTCCATCACCGACAGGTCGTACACGGTCTTCGCCTCCGGGTGGTCACCGACGCCGGGAGGATCGCCCGTGAGGCAAAGGACGTTCCTGGTGCCGAGGGCCCACGCCCCCAAAAGGTCGCTGGTCAGACCCAAGCGGTTGCGATCCCGGCAAGTCATCTGCACCACCGGCTCCAGGCCGGCCGCCGCGACGAGGGCGGCTCCGGCCACCGGTGACATGTGCGCCGACGATGTCGGATTGTCGGTGACGTTCACGGCATCCGCGTATCCCACCAGCCCTCTCGCCTGTGCGGTGACGGCCGCCCCGTCGGCGGATCGGGGCGGCACGACCTCGGCCGTCACGCAGAACACCCCTTGGTGGAGCAGGCGCTCCAGCCGGCTCTCCGACCGAAGGGTCATCAGGAGGACTGCTGGTCGAGGCTCCGCTCTGCCGCCGTCACCGTGTTGACGAGCAGCATGGCGATGGTCATGGGGCCGATCCCGCCCGGCACCGGCGTGATGGCTCCCGCAACCTTTGCGACCTCCTCGAAGTCGACGTCCCCGACAAGACGGCCGTCAGGCAAGCGGTTCACCGCCACGTCCACCACCGTCGCCCCTGGCATGACCATGTCGGCCGTGACGATGCCCGGCCGACCGGCGGCGACGACCAGGATCTCGGCCCGACGGGTATGTTTCCGCAGGTCCAGCGTTCCCGTGTGGCACACGGTCACTGTGGCGTTGGCTCGAGGAGCCTTCTGCGCCAGCATGATCGCCAGCGGCAGACCGACCAACGCGCCCCTGCCCACGATCACCACCTCCGTGTGCTCCAGGGTGACGCCGGATCGGACCAGCAGCTCCACGATCCCGAGCGGAGTGCACGGAAGGAAGATCGGCTCTCCGCGGACCATGCGCCCCACGCTGAAGGGAGTGAGTCCATCGACGTCCTTGGTCGGCTCGATCGCTTCGTGAACAGGAGTGACCTCGATGTGCGCTGGCAGGGGAAGCTGGACCAGGATGCCGTGGACGTCGGGATCACGATTCAACCGCTCGATCTGTTCGATCAGGTCCTGCTGTGAGATGTCGGCGGGAAGGTCGAGACGTTCGGAATGGATGCCAACCTCGGCTGAGGCTTTCTGCTTGCCTCCGACATAGATCTTCGACGGCTCGTCCTCGCCGACGAGGACAGCGGCCAGTCCCGGAGTGACCCCCCGATCGGACAGAGACTTGACGCGCTCGGCGACCTCGGCTCGCACCGCGCCGGCGACGGACTTCCCATCCAGGATCTTCGCCGTCATGTGCACCAGGGTACGCGTCCGTACGAGGTGGAAGCTCCCGTCATCGATCGACTCAGTGGCGAAAGTGCCGCCTGCCCGTGAACACCATGGCCAGGCCGTGTTCCTCCGCCGACGCGATGACCTCCTCGTCCCGAACCGAGCCACCGGGCTGGATCACGGCGACGATGCCGGCTTCGGCCGCGCGATCCAGGCCGTCGCGGAACGGAAAGAACGCGTCCGAAGCAAGGCTGGCCCCCCTGGCCCTCTCTCCCGCATGGCGAGACGCGATATCGACGGACGTCAGTCTGTTCATCTGACCCGCACCGATGGCGACGGTGGCCAGGTCCTTCGCCAGGACGATCGCATTCGACTTCACCCGGGCCGCCACCGTCCAGGCGAACAGCAGGTCCTCCCACTCCTCCTCGGACGGTTCCCGGGAAGTCACGACCTTCATGTCGGACCTGGTTTCGACGATCTGATCCATGTCTTGAATCAGGGCCCCGCCTTCGAGGAAACGCACGTCGAGCCCGGCCGCACCGGGCGCCGGCGCCCGGAGCACTCGGAGATTTGCCTTCTCGGCAAAGACGGCGAGGGCTCCGTCCGTGTAGCCGGGGGCGAGAACGACCTCGGTGAACACGGCGGCCATGGCCTGGGCCGTGCCCTCGTCCACCTCGCGATTGAATGCGACGATCCCGCCGAACGCCGAGATCCGATCGCCGTCCAGGGCGCGGGCATACGCCTCGGGAAGCGATCCGCCCAGCGCCACCCCACAGGGATTGTTGTGCTTAACGATGGCGACAACCGGTCGTTCGAACAGGAAGGCCACGGCGCGGGCGGCCTCAGCGTCCAACCAGTTGTTGAACGACATCTCCTTGCCCTGGAGGACCTCGGCGCCCCCGAGCGGTTCGGGTCCCCCTTCCGGCGTGTACAGGGCGCCACGCTGGTGGGGGTTCTCCCCGTACCGGAGGATGGACCGCCGGGACATGGCAATGGAAAGGAACTCCGGAAGCCCTTCCTGCTCTTCCTCCGCGATCGATCCTTCCGGTTCGGCTGCGAGCATCTCCCCCTCGGGTTCCTGCTCGACGAACCAGGCGGCGATGGCCGTGTCGTACGCGCTCGTGTGCGAGAACGCTTCGCGGGCAAACCGGTATCGGGTCTCCCGTGAGAGCCCGCCCAGCTCGTCGAGCTCATAGAGGATCGCGCCGTAGTCATCCGGCCGAACCACCACGCCTACCGACTCGAAGTTCTTGGCGGCCGCCCGGACCATGGCTGGCCCACCGACGTCGATCTGCTCGATGACGTCGGGAGCCGGCGCGCCGGACATCACCGTCTCCAGGAACGGATAGAGGTTGACCACGACCAGGTCGAACGGCTCGATGCCGTGCTCCCCAAGCTCCTTGAGGTGGGAGGGCTTGTTCTTGTCCGCGAGGATCCCCCCGTGGATTCGGGGGTGGAGCGTCTTCACCCGCCCCTCCAGCAACTCGGGAAATCCTGTGACGGAGGCCACAGGCGTGACCGGGATGCCCGCTTCCTCCAACGCCCGGGCCGTGTTGCCGGTCGAGACCACCTCGACCCCCCGGTCCACCAACCCCCGGGCGAGCTCCACCACGCTGGTCTTGTCGGCGACGGCCACGAGGGCCCGGTGGATCGGAAGTGCGTCGCTCACGGCTCCCTCGTGGGCTCGAAGTCGTCTCCGATGATGTGCACGAGCCTCCCTTCGACCTTCAACCTGCCCTCGGCGAGGAGCCTGGCCGCCCGGGGGAACAGACGATGTTCGACCGCCTGGATCTTCTGATGCAGGGACCGTTCGTCGTCGTCGGGGAGGACCAGGACGGGCTCCTGGAGGACGACGGGCCCGTGGTCGACCTCCTCGTCCACCAGATGGACGGTCGCTCCCGTGACCTTGACGCCCCATCCCAGCGCGTCGCGCACGGCGTGGGCGCCCGGGAACGTCGGGAGCAGCGAGGGATGGACGTTCAGGATCCGCTCTCGAAAGGCCCGCACGGTGCTCGCTCCCAGGATCCGCATGTAGCCGGCGAGCAGGACGAACTCGATCGCCTCCTCCTCCAACAGGCGGGTCAGAGCCACGTCGAACTCCTCCCGCGAGGGGTAGTGGGAGGCCTCCAGCACCACGGCCTTGATGCCGCGGCCCCTCGCGCGACCCAGAGCCGCTGCCCCCGGCCGGTCGGATACCACGAGCTCGATCTGAGGGCCGACATGCGGATCGTCCAGGAGCGCCTGCAGGTTCGTCCCAGCGCCCGAGGCGAGCACCGCGATCCGCGCTTCCACGGGGCGCCACGCTATTCGGGCCGCCGCGCGAGTGTCAATCCCGAAAGGTCAAGGGAGGTCGAAAGACTTCCTCGCGTCCGACCACCGCGTAGGCTAGTTGCGTGCGCGACCTGAAGGAGGGCCAGACCCAGGCCCGGCCGGGCCGGTGTGCCACACATCCCGGCGCCGCCTCGGTTGGCTCGTGCGATGTCTGCGGGCGCTCACTCTGTGTTGCCTGCGGGACCCCCGTTCGTGGCACCCTCGTCGGTCGAGAATGCCTGGCCGCCGTGCTCGAGGATGCCCCCGCCGCGGACTCCCTCCCCACCCCGATCCAGCCGCGAGGAGGAAGGCTCGTTCTCGCCGGTTTCGCGGTCGTCGTGCTCAGCTCTCTCCTTCCCTGGTCACGCTTCGGCGACAGCTCGAGATACCTGGGCGCGTGGAGCCTCCACTGGTCGCTGGTCGCCGCGCTGGCCGGAGTGATCGGACTCGCGTTCGCGCTGTACGTGCGCCGGCGGCCTCTCGACCCGATGATCGAGGCAGGAGCGTTCGGGGTACTCGGGCTGCTCATCATGATCGCCGCCGTGATCCAGCACCGTCACCCTCCCATCCTGTCAGAGGCCACGTACTGGCCGTGGGTCGCGGCCTTCGGTGGCGCGCTCGCCCTGCTCGGGTCTGCCATGAAGCTGACTGCGGTGATCCAGGCTCGGCGGACCGAATAGTTGACTCGCTTGCATGGGTAACCGAGAATCCGCAAGAGCTCGCGTCGGCGAGCCCATTGCTCGAAAGGAGCGTTCATGGCCCAGCGTCCGTCGTTCGACCTGACCAAGCTGACGACCGCGGACAAGATCCTCCTCGGCGGGTCGCTCCTGATGTTCATCGATACGTTGTTGCCTTGGCAGCGTGCTTGTGGCGCTATCTGCGATACAGCCAACGCATGGGGTGGTAATGGCGCATTCGTGGGAGTCCTGCTTGGCCTCTTCACCTTCATTCTCCTCATCGTTGAAGTCCTGACGGTCGCCGGTGTGGAAATACCACCCACAATCCCAGTACCCACCGTGGTCGGGGCACTAGTAATCGGGACGGTGCTATTCGCCCTTATCAAGTTTCTGATCGTTATTGGCAAGTTCGGATCGTACGGGGCCTGGATCGGGCTCGTCCTGGCGATCGTCATCGCCTACGGCGGCTTCATGAAGATGCAGGAGGCCAAGGCGGTCTCGCCGCCGGCGGATACCGGGTTTACCGCCTAGCTCGGCCGATCGACCAGCTCTGACGGGGGCGGCGGCGGCGCCGTCACCGTCAACGCTCTCGGGGGCAGGGAACGGCCTTCCCACAACCCGCCCAGCGCTCCTCCCAACACACCCCATACAAGGGCCAACAACACGCTGGAGGTGAGGTTGGGGCCGATCCGGAACGAGCCGTTGCCGGTGATGCCGCCGACGGACCCGGTGAACTTCAATGTGATGCTTGCCAGCATGATCGTGACGAGCGACAAGAGCGCGAAGGCTACGCCGGCAAGCGCGCCTGCCGCGACCGCCTCGTTCCTGCTTCTGGAGTGGGCCCGCCTCGCGGCAATGACTCCGCCCACGAGGACGGCCGCCAGGGGTACCAACAGGAACAGGAAGTATCCCGGTGGGGCACTCGGCAGGCTCAGCGACGCGGGATTGGTCGTTCCGGAAACGGTGCTCCCGACATCTTGGGGAAAGTGCGCATACGAGAGGAAGCAGATCGAGAGCGGACCGCTCACCCCGACGCACGAGCCCATCGCTGGGAACAGGACCCACGCCGCCATGTTCGGAAGCAGGAGGAGCGTGACCACGATGGCAAGCACCCCGGTCAGCACACCCTGGTCGAAGGATGAGAAGTAGTCGGCCGTCGAGTCGGGCTTCACCACGGCCAGGACGAGGAGGCCGACGAACGCGAAGGCCAGGCCGAACAGGATCATCGCCCAACCACCCGCCAGCGCCCCATGCAACCTCCGGCCCAGGTCCTCCCGTCCCTGGACCAGCCTCGACCAGCCGTCGGGATGCTCCGAGCGCACCCCTCCGGCGAATCCGGCCGCGCAGGCAAGAGCCAGCGGCCACAGGAGGGCGGCCAAGTAGGACGGGTGGATGGTGGGGACCTGGCCACCGTCCTCGGGCTTGAACCGCAACAGAAAGGAACCGATCAACGTGATCGCCGCGTACGGCGGAGCGACCTTCAGGCCGTGTAGGCCCCTAGCCAGTGTGGAGCCTCCCGTTTCTTCGGCGACGGCCCGACCTCCCAGGTACAGCATCCACAGGCACAGCATCGTTCCCGCCATCGCCGCCACGGCAACCACGCCTCCCGCGAACACGCCGAAAGGCGTCTCGGCCTGGGATCCAGCGGAGGGAACCTCGAAGCGGAACCCCACATGGTGGAACGTGTAGAAGAGCGCCCCGCCGTACCGAGCCACCGTGGCGGCCGACGGCTTCGACGCGTCCTCGGCGGCGAAGTACGCGAGCACGATCACCGCCTGGGCCACGAAGAGCAGGACGAGCACGGTGAGGACGGCCCTCACGATGGCCGTGTTCCACCCTTGGGTCACCGGCGGTGGGGACGGTGCTCGTTGCTCTTCCATAGCAACCCTTCTCGGCAGAGGACAGGCCGGAGATTAGGTCATGCACTCGGGCCGGGCCAGGAGGCTCGAGCCAAGAGGGGAAGGATCTAGGCCGAGAGCGCCCGCTGCATCAGCTCCGCAACGTCGGTCGGGTTGCGGCCCACTCGCACTCCGGCCGCTTCGAACGCCTCGGCCTTGGCTTCGGCCGTCCCAGAGGACCCCGTGATGATGGCCCCGGCGTGGCCCATCCTCTTCCCAGGAGGGGCGCTGAATCCTGCCACGTACGCCACTACGGGCTTGGTGACCTTTTCCGCGATGAACTCGGCCGCGCGCTCCTCATCGCTCCCCCCGATCTCTCCGATCAGGACGATGCCCTCGGTCTCCGGGTCCTCCTGGAACCGAGCGAGCGCGTCGATGAATCCCAAGCCGTGCACGGGGTCACCGCCGATCCCGATACAGGTCGATTGACCGACGCCTCGTGAGGTCAGCTCGTTTACGATCTGGTAGGTGAGCGTGCCCGATCGGGAGACCAGACCGACCGGTCCGGGCGTGCAGATCTCGCCAGGGATGATGCCCACGTTCGCCTTCCCCGGGGAGATCAGGCCGGGGCAATTCGGTCCCACCAGGACGGTATTTCCGGAAGCGAGGTAGTTCACCGTTCGGGCCATGTCCTGGACGGGGATACCCTCGGTGATGCACACGGCGAGCTCGAGGCCGGCGGCCTGCGCCTCCAGGATCGCATCGGCGGCGAACCGCGCCGGCACGAACACGAGGGCGGCGTTGGCGCCGGTCGCCTCCGTCCCTTCGGCCACGGTGTCGAACACGGGGATCCCCTCCACTGACTCGCCGCCCTTGCCGGGTGTCACTCCCGCGACCACGTTCGTCCCGTAGGACCTGTTGCGCAGGGTATGAAAGGCTCCCTCCTTCCCCGTGATCCCCTGGACGAGCAGCCGTGTGCCCTGGTCGATCAAGACGGCCATTACAGGGCCTTTCCGGCTGCCGCCGCGAGGTCGACCGCCTTCCGCGCCGCCTCGAGCATCGTCTCGGCCGGCACGATCTTCGAGTGACCCGCGTTCCGCAGGATTGTTCGGCCTTGCTCGGCGTTGGTCCCGTCCAGACGCACCACGATTGGGACCTCGGGATCGACTCGGCGCAGCGCCTGGACGATGCCCTGGGCCACGAGCTCACCGCGGGTGATCCCGCCGAAGATGTTGACCAGGACCGACCGGACCTGCGGATCCGACAGGACCACCTCGAGGGAGGTGGCCATGGAGTCAGCGCTGGCACCGCCTCCCACATCGAGGAAGTTCGCCGGCCGGCCCCCCGCCTGACTGACCACGTCGAGCGTGGACATGACCAGCCCGGCGCCGTTGCCGATGATGCCTACCTCGCCGTCCAGCTTGACGTACTGGAGCCCTTTCTCGTTGGCCCGTGCCTGGGTCGGGTCGACCGGGAAGGAACTTCGGAGCGCGGCGAGCTCGGTCTGCCTGAAAAGCGCGTTGTCGTCGATGGTGACCTTGGCGTCGAGGGCGACGACCACGCCGCCCTTGAGCAGAGACAGCGGATTGATCTCGACCAGCGTGGCGTCGGCGGACTCCACGATCCGGTACATCCTCCGGAGGATGTCCGCAGTGCCCTCCCTGGCCTCCAACGGCAGGTGCCCGACGAGATAGCGCACCTGAAAGTCCTTCAGCCCCAGAACGGGGTCGATCTGAGTGCGCCGAATGGCGTCCGGATTTGTCCTGGCGATCTCCTCGATGTCCATCCCACCCTCGTTGGACACCATGCCGAGGTATCGCCCGGTCGTTCGATCGAGCGTGATCGCGGTGTAGAACTGCTCCGCGATGTCGACCAGGCGTTCCACCAGCACCCTGGTCACCCGGGTTCCAGTGAACCCTTCCGACAGGATCTTCTTCGCGGCCTCTTCGGCCTCCTCGGAGGATTGCACGAGGGCGATGCCGCCGGCCTTCCCCCGTCCGCCGATCTGCACCTGCGCCTTAACCGCGACCTTGCCCCCGAGCCGGTCGGCGATGCGACGCGCTTCCTCGGGTGACTCGGCGACGAATCCCTCCACGAGCGGGATCCCGTGCCGCGCGAAGAGCTCCTTGCCCTGATGCTCGTAGAGATCCACGCGGGTCAGCTCGCCTTTCTGGCGAGCCTCGCCCGCAGCCACTCGACGATGGCACCGGTCGCGGTGCCAGGCGTGAAGATCTCCTCGATCCCTCTCTCCTCGAGCTTCGGGACGTCCTCGCGAGGGATGATGCCGCCTCCGAACACGAACACGTCCTCAGCGCCCTGGTCTCGGAGGAGTTGCACCACCCTGGGAAACAGCGTCATGTGAGCGCCCGAGTGGCACGACAGGCCCACCGCGTCGGCGTCCTCCTGGATGGCGGTCTCGACGATCTGCTCCGGGGTTTGATGCAGTCCCGTGTAGATCACCTCGTAGCCGGCATCACGGAGAGCCCGCGCCACGATCTTGGCCCCCCGGTCATGACCGTCCAGCCCGGGCTTCGCGATCACGATCCGATACGTCTCCGCCATGTCCGTTAGGGGTCGGGAACCTCAAACATAGCATCCCCCTATACTCGCCCCATGCGCCGGCGTGTTCGGTTCCGCCCACCCGGCGTCAAGCCTTGGACGAAGTTCGGGACGCTCGGTCCGGTACGAAGACGCCTCGGGCTCGCGTGGGTCATCGCTCCGCTCGTCCTCGGTGTGGCGGTGTTGGCCGCCGGCTGGTTCCTCATCGCTCGCTGAAGAGGGCCGTCCCCTGAAATGCGGCCGGCGCTCGGGACTAGAACGCGATCTGGCTGATCAGGTCGTGGACCAGGTCCGTCTCGAACGTGAGCACGTTCCCCCGGACGGTCCAGCCTCGGGGAGCCGACTGCACGTCGCTCCCTTTCGGCAACGTGACCGTGACCGTGAGGTGCGCGGGAGTGAGGAGCGGCTGGGACCGAACGGTAAGCCGGTACAGCCTTCCGCTCGCCGCCGGGACGAGAACGTCGTCGATCCTGTAGCGCAGCCGCATGGTCTCTGCCTCCCCGGCGGCGACCTTGAGCGTCCGGGAGAAGACCCTCGCCCCGGCTTCGACGTGATCGGGGAGGCCGGTGTCGGGTGTCGATTCCAAGAGGCGGGCCCGCTCCGGAACGAACGCCAGGAGGAGCGCTTTGTTCACCGCGTAGCCGCCGACCTTCGCGGGGCGGCCGGCGATCAGCCAGGGGAGGCCAATCGGCGAGTCATTGGTGAGGGTGACGTCCAGCGTGGCGTCGGCATTTCCGGAGGGCTCGATGTTCACGTGATAGTGGAGGGACACGCGGCCATAGAGATCGACCTTGTAGCCGGACACGCTGTTGTCCACCATCGAGAGGAAATCGCCTGGGGGCGTCTGCAGACTGCCGTCCCACCCGAGCCGCCTGATGTCCTGCTGGAGATCGTCCCGAGCCAGCCACAGCTGGATGCGCCGCTGTCGAAGCGACTCACCGAAAGATCGAAGGGACGCCTGCAAGGAGCCGGGCTCGACGATCTTGGGCCAGGCTGCGGCGACCAGCAGCGCGGGAAACTCGATCTGCTGCTGCATCGGCAGGAGATACTGGTCGTGGCTCACGACCTCCACGACGTTGTCGCCGGTGATCCAACCCCGATACCCGGGGACCCGGATCCTCCGTGAACCCAGGGCGCGGGCCACGGCTACCTGGTCCATCGCGATCACGCCGTCGATCCGGCGACCGGTGGCCCTCTGCGCCATCCGAGCCCACGTCAGCGCCACCGGGGGAAAGTCCGGTGAAAAGTTCGCCGTGCCCATCCACGGGTAGGCTCTGGGCACGTTGTCGATGTACCAGGCGACAGAGTCGGGCAGCCGTACGTCGATCCTGCGGCGCGGGAGCCCCGGCCGAAGAGTGCTCGGATCGACCCGCAGTTCATTGACGCTCCCCCCGGTGATCAACTCGAAACGTCCGCGGTCCACGGTCACCAGGCCGTAGGCAAGGAGGGCGCCGCCGGTTCCTCTCAGACTGGCCTGATTCTGCAGGGCGATGAGGTAGGTCCTCTTCCCATCGGCGCCGAGGAACGGAGGAAGGACCCGTGCTCCCGCCCGCATCCGCTCGGCCATCAGGATCGCCCGGGAGGTATCGCGACTCGTCTGGCGCCGGACCTCGTTGACCTTGGGAAGCAACGGGATGCTGCGGATCTCAGCGATCTCCCGACCGGCCGCCCGCAGGTGGGCCACCACAGCATCCAGCCTCCGACCAAGGCTCTCGAGCAGTTGCACGTCCACCGCACCGCCCCGGTACAGGGGAGTGTCGGAAGCCCGGACCGACCCAGGCGTCCGCGCCGCCTCGCCCAGCAGGTCGGACACCGCGCGCTGTGTGACCAGGGCCGCCCCCGTCACCTCGCCGGCGGCAGTCACCCCGTGGCGGATGGCCTGAACCGGCCGCCCGAACAGAGGGATCGCTCCGGCGAGCTTGAAGGTGAACCGAGCATGGTTAACGGTGGCGACAGCCCGCCTGACGGCTCGGTCTGCCTTCCCGAACGGATCACCTGCCGGAAGCCGTCCCCTTGCCAGCGACTCGCTGGCCTGGCGGAGGCTCGGCATGGCCACCTCCAACTGCCCGTAGATCCTGTTCGACTGGTAGTACGCGTCGACGAGAACGCCCATGAGCACCATGAGCAGGAAAGCCGCCACGGCCAGGCCACCCTTGAGCCCCCCATGGCTGCGTGGTCGCCGCCTCCGGCGAGCCCGTCCGGAGGACCAGGCCACCCCTCGAGAGAGGCCCCCGAGATCGGAAGCGGTGGAGGTGCGCCTGCCCCCAAAGGGACGCGCAGGACGAAGGGTCCGCAACGAGAGGTGCATTTCCCTGAATCTTCGGAATCAACGCCGGGTGAGTGGAGCGTACGCCAGCATCAGGCGCTTCTCGCCGACTTCCCCGAACGAGATGGTCGCCTCCGCCGTCTGACCGGCGCCCGACACGGAGATCACCACGCCCTCGCCCCACCGGTCGTGGAAAACCGTGTCGCCCGCCGAGATCTGAATCGGCTCATGCATGAGACCCTCCGAGCCTCGTCCCCGCGACCCGTTCTCCTCATCCTTCACGTGCCGTACGAGGTGCGTCGGGATCTCGGACAGGAACCGGGAGGGAGGGTTGAAGCTCGAGCCCCCGAACAGGGACCGGCTCCACGCATGCGTCAGGTAGAGGCGCCGCCGGGCCCGGGTGATCCCGACGTAGGCCAGACGGCGCTCCTCCTCCAATTCCCCGGAATCGCCCATGGAGCGGTAGTGCGGGAACACCCCATCCTCCATCCCCACCATGAAGACGACGTCGAACTCCAGCCCCTTGGCGTTGTGGAGGGTCATCAGGGTGACGGCCGTCTCCCCCTCGTCGTAATCGTCCTGTTCGGTGAAGAGGGCGACCTGCTCCAGGAAGTCCGCCAGGCTGCCCTCCGGCTGGCGTGCCTCGAATTCGCGGGCCACCCCCACCAGCTCCTTCAGGTTCTCCACGCGGCCCTGCGACTCAACCGTCCGTTCGGCCTCCAGCTCCGCCAGGTAGCGGGACTCGGTGAACGCCGCTTCGACCATCGAAGGAGGTCCTGCGCCGTCCGACGCCCTCGCCTGAAGGGTGTCGATCACCTCGATGAACGAGGCCACCGCTCCCTTCGCCCGTTGGCCCAGCGTCCCGATCTCGTCCGCCCGGCGGGCGGCCTCCAGGAATGGAATGTTCTCGTCGGCGGCGAACCCCTCGATGGCCGCAACCGTGGCGTCACCGATCCCTCGCTTCGGGGTGTTGATGAT
>JBKPAF010000024.1:0-32924 GCA_046726275.1 Actinomycetota bacterium | reverse complement strand
GGTCTTCGCTCTTCCAGTACCTACGGTTCCTGGGCTCGTGGCGTCCCTTCTATCCGCAGGATCGGGTGGTGCTGTGGTTGGATCGGGAGACGTGGTTCCCGCTGAAGTACGAGGTGTTTCCGGCGGCGGGGCCAGAGAGGTCGGAATGGGCGAGCCAGATGGGGCTTCCCGCCGAGTCGTCGAAGACCCCGGTGTTCACCGTGCTCGCTCGATCCTTCTCCCTTCGCCCCCTCCCTGCCGCGAACCTGTTCGAGATCCAGCCACTGCGCGGGGGACTGGACGAGGGGTTCGTTGACTCCGCTATCCCGGAGCCACGCGGCGGCCCCTACCCCCCGGGAGACGCGGAGTTCATGACCCCACGGGTGACGGAGGGTCTCAGGCCGTGGCGATATGGCCGGTTCGCGCGCACCGACCTCCGGCCCTACCGTCAGACCATGATGGCGTTCACCAGCGGGTTGACCTGGTTCACGGTGACCCGGGTGGTCGGTTGGAACCAGCGCGCCCTGTTCGGCGTGGGTCCCTTCGCCGAAAGCGTCCGACTGCCCCGGGCCGGTACGGGCTACTACGAGCCGGCCACCGAGTCGGACCCGAGGAGGATCGCGCTGCACACCGCCGACGGTGAGTTCCTCGTGGCCACGAACCTCCCCCGGGCGGGGCTGATCAGGATCGCTGGTTCGCTCGCGCTCAAAGGCATGCCGGCGCCGGCGAGCTGGCTGGTGCACAGGTGGCCGGGCGGCTCTGTCGTCGACGGGCTGACCCTGGATGAGGCGACAGCCCGCACTCCCTTCCCGGTCCTCGTCCCCTCCTATCTACCCCCGGGGTACCGGGCGGCCGCGGCCGAGATCGTCCGCACCAGGTCCACCGCAGGGATCACACTGGTGTACCGCCGGCGCGCGGCGGAGCTTGATGGTTTCGGACTCCACCTCTTCCAGGCGCGCGGGCAGTCGCTCCCACCTCCCAACGGCGCCGATCAGCAGGTGGTGAAGGTCGGCGGCCGCCTTGGGAGATGGTCACCCCAGGACCATTTGCTCGAGTGGGTGGAGGGCTCGATCTACCGCTCTGTGCAGGCACCGGAGCTCGATCTGGGGACGCTCGTCCACGTCGCCGAGTCGCTTCGCAGAACCACGGGGGCTCCGACCGCGGGCAGCTCGCCATGAGACGAGACGCCGGTGTCGGGGTCCCCTCGGGGCCAGTGTCTCCCCGGCCCAGCCGGGTGGCCGTAGCGGGGGTGGCCCTTGTCGTCGGCCTCGCTGGGGGCGGGGTCATCGGTGTGCTGACCCATGGCCAGCCTCCCCCGCAGGTGAGCCAGCCGTCCCCTTCCCCTTCGCTCACGCCTCCGCCCGTCCAGAAGCTGACGCCGGACACGTTGCTCGCCTGGACGCCCGGCGGCCTCCCGGACGGCCTCGGCAGAGCAGTGGCCAACATGCGGCGGGTCGATCGGGTGGTGAGCGTCATCTCGGGGACGGCCTGGCTCAGGGGGTCGACCGACGCGGACGGAACGAGGGTGGACGATCCGCCGACCGGCCGTTCCATACCATTGGAGGTGGCCGGCGCCGACCCCGGCGCGTACGCGCGTTTCCTGTCACCGGCCGACCGCGCGTTCCTTCCCGCCCTCCTCAGAGGCGAGGCGCTCTTGGGGGCGACCGCGGCGAAGCTTCGCGGCCTCGGAGCGGGAAGCCGGCTGATCTTCGGCAAGCGGACCGTTCGCGTGGCTGGTGTGGTCTCCGATGCCGCCATCGGGGCTCACGAGATCCTCGTCTCCCGTCAGGTCGCCCAATCGCTGAAGGTCACCCGTGACCGTTACCTGCTGATCGATCCGGCCCGAGGCGCCTCGCGCAAACGGCTGACCCGGGCGATCCGAGCCGCGCTTCCTCCTGGCGTCCTGCTGAGGGTGAGGGGCCCGGGGGAGACCCCCTTCTTCCGCCAAGGGGACGCCGTGCTTCCCCCCGTACGGCTCAAGGTGTTGTTCGGGGAGTTCGCGGCGAAGCCGATCGCCGGCGGTCTCCTCGATGTGGACCCGGCATGGGTTCGCACCCACATCGTGACGGCCAGGGTTCCGATCCTCGGACGGGTCCGATGCAACCGGGCTCTGATCCCCCAGCTCCGGGCCGCGCTCGCCGAGGTGGAGAGGGAGGGGCTCGCCAAGTTCCTGGATCGGAAGGATTACGCGGGGTGTTACTCGGGGCGCTTCCTCAATCGAAACCCCGAAGCCGGCATCTCCCACCACGCGTGGGGAGTGGCCTTCGACGTCAACGCGTCAACGAACCAGTTCGGCCAGACACCACATCTGGACTCCCGCGTCGTCGCCGTCTTCCGGAAGTGGGGCTTCACCTGGGGCGGCCGGTGGCTGCTCCCCGACGGCATGCACTTCGAGTTCGTGTCGTTCCCGTCGGGGGGCTAGGACCTCGATCGACTCGAGCACACGTTGTTCAGGTTCGGTCGGTAGGCTGGTCACGATGGCGTCGCTACGTATCTGGTCGCTCCCGGCGGCGACCCTGACCCTTTCGTTGGTGGCCGCCGCGTGCGGTGGAGGGGGCACTGACAGGTCCGGGACGGGATCCGGGGGCAACTCCATTGCCAAGATCACGAGTGCCGCCGTCCGCCTGTCCGTCCTGACCTCGGGTTCTCCGGTCAAGCCAGGAATGACGTACTTCGGCTTCGCTCTGATCACCGATCAGGGCGGCGTCATCACCAGTGGCACCCCGCAAATCTGGTTGGCGAAGGACACCACCAGCGAGCCGACCGGTCCGGTCGACGCCACCTGGTATCCGTTCACGCCCGCCAGTGAGTTCGACGACACCTCCCCTCGTTCGGCCCTGCCGGGCACGTACGCCGCCGACATCGACATCCCGTCAGCCGGGACGTGGACCGTCGCGGTCACGGCGGAAGCAGAAGGGAAGCCGGCGGCCGGCACGGCGAGACTAATGGCAACCGACGGGTCCGTTCCCGCCGAGGTCGGGACGAAGGCGATCTCGGTCCAGACGCCGGTCGCGGACTCCACCGCCGAGGCTCGAGAGATCTGTACCCGCACCCCACCGGATCCGCTTCACTACGTCTCCTTGGACAAGGCGCTGACCAATGGCAAACCCACCGTGGTCACTTTCGCCACCCCACTCCTGTGCGAGAGCATGCTGTGTGGGCCGGTGGTGGACGAGGTGCTCAAGACCTTCGAGGTCGTCGGCAAGGACAAGGCGAACTTCATCCACGTCGAGGAGTTCCTGCCGGGTCCCGACCTGAAGCCGCCTCCGGCCACCGTGGAGGACATCTCTCCCGCGTTCAAGGCCTGGGGTTTCACCACCGAGCCTTGGACGATCGTGATCGACGGGGACGGCGTCATCCGGAATCGATTCGAGGGCCCGGTCACGGCCCCTCAGATCGAAGCCGCCCTGCAGGCCCTGCTTTAGGAGTCCTTCGGGCTCACCCCGTCACGGGGCATGTGCGCTACCCTCCGCCGGAGATGGGAATCGCGTGCAGGCTGTACGTCGACGGCCGGTTGGAGGAGGTCGACTTCGACCCCGTCCAGATCAACGAGGCGCTGAAGCGACCCGATTCGCTGGTCTGGCTCGACATCGATGACCCGACCGAGGAGAAGCTCGCCGTCCTTGCGGAGGAGTTCGGGTTCCATGAGTTGGCCATCGAGGACAGCCTCCATCCTCACCAGCGACCGAAGATCGAGCAGTACGAGTCCTACTTCTTCGTGATCGTCTACGGCATGTCGATCCAAGGTGACACCCTCTCAGAGCACGAAATGGCCATCTTCGTGGGCCACAACTATCTGGTGACGGTGAGGAAGTCCTTGCCGTACGACCTCGGTCCGGTCGTGAAGCGATGGGATGCAAACTCCCAGCTCGCCGCCGAGGGCGGGGGCTACCTCCTGTACGTCCTTCTGGACGAGATCGTCGATGGTTACTTCGACGCACTCGACCACTATGAGAGTCGCTCTGAGGTACTGGAGGACGCAGTATTCGGCGAGGAGCACCGAACCGGCCTCCAGAGTGAGTTCTTCGACCTGAGGAAGGACCTCGTTCGATTCAGGCGGATGACCGCCCCCGTACGCGAGGTCCTGGACGTGATGCAGCGGCGCACCGTGGGGGTGGTCACTCCGCCTCTCGAGCCCTACTACCGGGACGTGTACGACCACGTCCTGAGGGCCACCGACTTCGCGGACAGCTTGAGGGACATCCTGACCTCGGTGCTGGAAGCATCCCTCGCCGTGATCAGCAACCGGCTGAACGAGGTGATGAAGAAGTTGACCTCGTGGGCCGCGATCATCCTGGTCCCGACGCTGATCGCCGGGATCTACGGGATGAACTTCCGAAACATGCCGGAGCTCGAGTGGTACTACGGGTATGCCTTCGCGCTCGGCCTGATGGTTCTCTCCGGGCTGCTCCTGTATCGGGCCTTCAAGAAGCGGGGCTGGCTCTGATCCACCGCTCGCTGTGAGCAATGGGCCTGTGCACGTGGCCCGCCTCCGGCGCCGGCTGTTCGAGGCGTGGGGTTCCACGAGCGATCCCATCTTCGTCGCCCGGGCGCCCGGGCGGGTGAATCTGATCGGGGAGCACACGGACTACAACCAGGGCCTGGTACTACCGGCCGCGATCGCCCTCGAGGTCTCGATCGTGTTCCGCCCCAGGTCCGACCGCCGGGTCGAGCTGCACTCCCTGGCGTTCGGGGAGACGAGGGCGTTCGACCTGGATGGCGTGGTCAGGTCAGATCAGGCGGATGGAGGCGGACGAAGCTGGATCGATTACGTCGCCGGGGTGGCCTGGTCGCTGGATGAAGCGGGGGTCGCCCTGCGCGGGTTGCAGGGCGTCATCGACACCACGCTTCCGGTGGGGGCGGGCCTGGGATCCTCGGCGGCCCTGGCGCTCGCGTCGGCGTGGGCTCTCATCGACCCAGATCGCGGCCTCGAGCCGTCGCCCCATCGCATCGCATCCCTGGCCCACCGCGCCGAGGTTGAATTCGTCGGAGTCCGGAGCGGCATGATGGATCAGCTCGCCTCCGCTCTCGGCATGAAGGAACACGCCCTGTTGATCGATTGCCGGTCCATGGAGTCGGAGGCGATTCCGATCCCCCCTGGGATCGGACTGGTCGTTTGCGACTCCGGCGTGTCTCGTCACCTCGCCGCGTCCGCCTACAACCAGCGCCGGGCGGAGTGCGAGGAGGGAGTGCGTCTTCTCCAGCGACGTCGTCCGGGGATCGCCGCGCTGAGAGATGTGACGCTCGAGGAGTTCGAGCGGTGGAAGGGCGATCTTCCCGTTATCGTCGCCAACAGGTGCGAGCACGTGATCCGGGAGAACGCGCGGGTGCTGGGAGTCGTCGGAAGGCTCGGATCGAACGATGTGGACGGGATCCGACGTCTCTTCTCCGAATCCCACGCCAGCCTGCGTGACCTGTATGAGGTGAGCTCTCCGGAGCTCGACGCGATCGTCGAGGTGGCCTCGGGCACCCAGGGGGTCGTGGCGACGCGACTCACTGGGGCCGGGTTCGGAGGTTGCACGATCAGCCTGGTCCAGGCGGAGAAAGTCGACGCGATCTGCCGGACGATCGCCCGCCGCTATGAGCAGCGATCCAGGCGAATACTCGCCGTGTACCCGGTAGAGACTGCCGACGGTGCCGGCGTCGTTCCGACCTGATCGCCGCTACAGGACGTCGGCGAAGAGGAACCGCGAATCGGGCGATTCCTGGGCGATCCGCCAGAGCCGGACCAGGACCTCCTGGCATCCGGGGCAGACCGAGTCGGTGGAGAGATTCCCGCAGTACCGGCAATGGGCGAGCACCTGCATCGGGGAACCACAGGCCTCACAGGACACCCCGAGAGGGGTGGGGGTGCCGCACCACCGGCACATGACGTGGAGCTGGAGTTCCTCGGTTGCGCTCATGACCACTCCGGGTGGTATGCCTTCAGCAAGGATCGGCCCAACAGCGCGAAAGGCTGATACCTAATACCGGGAACAATTGCCCTCACCGTCCCCCCAGGATCTTCCAAGCTCTCTTCCGCCCCGAGCCGTAGTACTCGCGGGGGCCCTCGCCCGAGCGTCGAAGGGGACGCACCAGAGTCGGGGAAGGCCGTTGGGACAACTCGGGGAAGCGCTCCTCCAGATCGCGCGCTGGGCCGGCCTGGCGGCCGTCCTCATCGCTTCCGGAGCTGGCCTCTTCGTAGTTGTGGTCTGGAGTCAAGGCGCTGCGACCAGGGCGTTCCCCGTCGAGACCTCCTTTCGTGAGCGCTGGAAGCGGCTCGTCGTGGTGTCGTGGCTCGTTGCGGCCCTCGTGTCCATCCCCTTGCTCATCGAGGATGGCCCTTTCGAGTGGGAGGCGCTCCGGTTCGGACTGATCTTGCTCGGGGGGATCGCCTGGCTCGCTGCCGCTCGCGGCGGATGGCCGCATCGGACTCGCCCTTCTGGGATCCTCTCCCCTCTGCTCGGTCTGGTCGGTCTGCTCGCCCTGCTGTTCAGCGCTGCCCTCAGCGGGCACGCCCGGGGCAGCTCCCTCCCCGTGCCGAACCTCATCGTGGCCCTGGTCCACGTCGCGGCCGCGGCGGCCTGGGTCGGAGGGTTGGTCACTCTGCTCGCGGTCGCCTTCCCCGCCGTGCGAGAACGGGGCGAGACCGAGCGGGCCGGCATCCTCGCCCCGACCGTAGCTCGCTTCTCGGACCTGGCGGTTCTGTCGGTGATCGCCATCGTCTCCAGCGGCACGTATTCCGCGTGGGTGGAGATCCAGGGGATCCGCGAGGTTACGGCCTCGACCTACGGGCTGGTGTTCCTGGCCAAGATGGTCGCGTTCGTCCCGGTCCTGGCTCTGGGAGGAGTGAACAACCGCTGGACCAAGCCTCGATTGCTCAAGGCCGCCCGAAACGAGCTTCCCGCTCGATCGTCACTCGTGCTTCTCCGGCGGCTGGTGGCCCTGGAGATCACGCTGATCGCCGTGGTGCTCGCGCTCACCGTGTTCCTACTCGAGCTGTCTCCACCAGCCCTGGGATAGAATCCCTTCCGGGCCGTCCGGGGACGGCCCTCATCGATCCTCGGATCCCATCACGATGCTGACACGACGAAAAGACTCGACTGCGTCCAGGCGGCCCCTTCCCGTGCACCCGCTTCTGTTCGCGGCGGTTCCCGTCCTGGCGCTCTGGGTTCGAAACCTGTCCGAGGGCGTCCCGTTCCGCGAGGTCATCCTTCCTCTAGCGGTCACCGTCGCCGGGGCCGGTGTGGTGATGCTGGTGGCCGCGTGGCTGATGAGGAGGGATCTCCTCAGAGGCGCGCTCGCCGCAGCGGCCATCGTCTTCCTGGTGTTCTCCTACGGACCTCTTTCCGCGATGGTCGGTGACCGCAGCATCGGTTCGAGTCGACTCGCCACGACCCTGGTCATCGCGGCGGTCTCCCTCGGGTTGGCCGTGGGAGCCATGTGGGCGATCGCCCGGACTTCGCGCCGGCGTGTGACCGGACTCACCCGCGGTCTCAACTTCGTCGCACTAGGGCTCGTCGCCATCAACGTCATCTCCATCGGTGTCTATCAGTTCCGCGACCGCGTCCACGGGGTCGACGCGACCGGGGTGATCAACTCAGCGGCCAAGGGCACGACTCCGGTCGGAAAACCGGACATCTACTACCTCGTCCTCGACGAGTACGGCGGAGACCGGGCGATGCGGGAGCTGCTCGGCTTCGACAACCGGCCCTTTCTGAAAGCGCTCGAGGATCGAGGACTCTACGTCCCCGCCCACCCCACCACGAACTACCCGCGCACGTCCCTGTACCTGGCCTCGACACTGAACCTGGAGTACTTGCACCGACTGGTCCCTCGCGGAAAGCCCGTCACTGAGGAGAACCTCATGCCCCTCATCGTCGATGACGTCGTCCCGAAGTTCCTCAAGGCGAAGGGGTACCGGTACGTGCACGTAGGCTCCTGGGTCCGACTGACGGCGACGAATCCTCAGGCCGACATGAACGTCACCCTGGGTCGAGGCCTCTCCGAGTTCTCCAACGCCCTCATCGGGCAGACGCAGTTCCAGCCCGCCCTGGAGAATGTAGGTACGCTCGCGTGGGCCCGGCAGCAGTACGACCGGGCGCACTTCCAGTTCGACCAGCTCGCGAAGAGCAAGGACCTGCCCGGTCCCAAGTTCGTGTTCGGGCACATCATCGTCCCGCACTGGCCCTACGTGTTCGAGGAGGACGGCGGGTTCGACGACACGAGGATCCCCCTGGCTTCCCTCAGACCCACCCTGCCCAAGGTCAGCGAGGAGATCCGTCAGAGCTATCTGGAGCAGGTGAAGTTCGTCAACAGGAAGACCCTGGCGCTGATCGACGCGCTCCTCGCGGGGCCACCGGAGTCGGACCCGATCATCGTGCTGCAATCAGACGAAGGCTTCTTCACCTGGCTGTTCAACCCCGCCAAGGCCAACGACCGGGACCTGCAACAGCACTTCAACATCCTGAGCGCGTACTACTTCCCGCGACTGGAGCGCACCGGCTTGTACGACAGGATCACACCGGTCAACTCGTTCCGTCTGCTGTTCGCCAACTACTTCGGGGCTGAGCTGCCGCTGCTCCCCGACCGCAACTACATCCTGGTGCACCTGAAGACCGGCTACGAGTACTGGGACGTGACGGACCGGGTGCAACCGCTCGTCTGAGACCCGGGGGGCGCCCTATCTTGCCCTTGCTCTGGGTGCCGCACAAGACGGCATGCGCTCGCTTGCTCAGGGCACTGCCGCTTCTCTGCGGGCATGCCGCTGATCCCATACAGAACGCAAACAACTTGGCCCTCTAGGCAGGTGCGTTGCGGGTCAGCGCACCAGTGAGGAGAATGTGCCTGTATGTCAGCGGTCGCTCTTCGACGAGTGGAAAGCACGGATCTCGACGCGATCTTCCAGCAGATGCGACCTACTGGATAGACCGCGCCTACTGGGGCCAGGGCATCGCCAGCGAAGCTCTTGCCCAGTTTCTCGACGTGGTGCCGGTTCGGCCCCTGCGAGCCCGCGCCGCCAGCGACAACGCTCGCTCCTTGCGTGTCCTTCAGAAGGCAGGATTCCGCGTACTTGGCACTGCGGTGTCCTTCGCTCCCGGCCGTGGTACGGAGATCGAGAGACGATCCTCCAGCTGCGCTGAAAGCGACATCAGGATACCCACGGACCCCTTTGGTCAAGATGCCCTCTCATCCGTCAACGGGTTACGCCGGTCTCGTTCTCCTCGATCCGAGCCCTGACCAGTTTCTTCACCAGGGCGGCTGGGAGCGGCCTCGCTGCCGAGAAACGAATTGTTCCCTTGGAGGTCTCGTAGAGTTCCAGCTCGTCTCGATATGCCTCCATGACGGAGGGGCTCATCGGATAGAAGCTCAGATGGTCGGGGAAGGCGGCGAACGCGACGAGCGAACCCTGGTACTTGAACGTCGGGATCTGGTAGCTGATGGCCTCGGTGGCCGCGGGCGCCGCGGACCTGATGGTCTTCCGAAGCTTCTCGAGGGTGGCCCGAGCGTCCGGGGGCAACCTAGCGAGGTACTCGTCGATGTCCTTGGCGGGGAGTCTCTTCGCCGTCGTTTCCTTCTTCGCCATGATCCTGGGGACTCCTGTAGGCGGCTGCGACGTGGCCCGGAAGGTCACCTCCGAGGGTAGCGCGTAGCATCCTGCACCGTGAACGGAGGGGTCACGGATCGCGTCGAGCTGGCCCTTCGAGACTTCGGACTGGGAGACGAGGATCTCAAGGCATGGCGAGAGAGCGGCCTCCCGGAGGACTCATTCGCCGACTGGTTGACCGACCGTGTCGCTCGCCGTCCGACCGGCTCACGTGCCCGGGAGGTGTACGGCGCCGACGAGGTGCATGACTTCGCGCGGCGAGCGGTCCTCGGGGCGCTCGCGCTCGGGCCGGTCGACCGGCTTCTCGAGCTCGGGTGCGGGGGAGGCCTCCTGCTCCGCGAGGCGCTCGCTACCGGGGCCCGGGTGACGGGACTCGACCACAGCGCGGAGATGGTGCAGCTTGCCAACGAGCGCGCCCCCGGCGCGCAGCTCCTGGTGTCACGAGCCGAGCACCTGCCGTTCGCCCATGAGACGTTCACGGCGATCGCGATGTCCATCGTGTTCTTCTTCTTCGACCAGCCCGACCTGGTCCTTCGTGAGTGCCGGCGGGTCCTCCGTCCAGGCGGCCGCCTCGCCATCTACACGACGGCGCCGGAGCTCCGGGGAACGCCCGCCGCACCGGAGCCGATCGCGAGCCGGGGGCACTTCTATACGGATGACGAGCTTGCCACGCTGGCCCGTCGCGTGGATCTTCAGGACGTCAGAGTGAACAACGACGACGGAGGGCAGCTCCTCACCGCCGTGGTGTAGCCCTGGACATCGAATCAGAGGTCATGCATATGGGCGATCGACGAGCCGAGCGCGGCCGGGTCACGCCGCTGGAGCTCTTCTTCGACCTCGTGGTGGTCTTCGCGATCACCCAGGTCACGGCGTTTCTGTCGCGCGATCCGACCTGGGCCGGCCTCCTCCGGGGCGCGCTGCTGCTCGGCGCGCTCTGGTGGGCCTGGGCCTCGTACGCCTGGCTGACCAACACCCTCGATCCGGAGGAGGGCGCCGTCCGCCTAGCCGTGTTCGCCGCGGTCGCGGCGATGCTGGTCGTTTCTCTCGCTGTGCCCGGTGCCTTCGGCCCGGACGGGGTGACCTTCGGCGTCGCCTACCTGGTGGTCCGGGGAGTCCATCTCGTGCTCTTCGCCATCGCCGGTCGCGGCGACCGCGAGCTGTTTCGCGCCACCATGAGGATCCTCCCCGGTTCAATCCTCGCTCCGCTCCTGTTGGTGGTCGCCGGCCTCGTCGACGGTTCGGCGCAGTTGGCGCTCTGGGGCGCGGCGCTGGCGATCCTCTACCTCGGTCCCCTCGTGGGTCACATGCGCGGATTCCGCATCTCGCCGGAGCACTTCGTCGAACGCTTCGGGCTGATCATCATGATCGCGCTGGGCGAGTCGATCGTGGCGATCGGGGTCGGCGCTGCGGGGCTCCCGCTCGATGACGGCCTCATCGCGGCTGCCCTCCTGGGCGTCACTGTCGCCGCGTGCCTGTGGTGGTCGTATTTCGACTGGCTGGTCTACGCCGCCCTGGCAATGCTGACGGAAGCGACGGGAGCGGCGCGCGCCCTGCTCGCGAGGGATGTGTACTCGTACCTCCACCTCCCGATGGTGGGGGGCATCGTCCTGTTCGCGTTCGGGTTGAAAATCACGCTGGCGGACCGGGGCGGTCCCCTCCCGACCGTCCCGGCTCTCGGCCTGTGCGGTGGGGTCGCCTTGTACCTGCTCGCACACGTCGCTGTGCGACTACGGACCCGTCGTGAGCTGGGCCGGGGCCGACCGATTGCCTCGATCTTGCTGCTCGGGCTGATCCCCGTCGCGACGGAGGTGCCCGCGCTCGCCGCCCTCGGTCTCGTCGTGGCCGTTTGTGTGTGTCTCATCGTGTACGAGGTCCTTTGGCACCGGGAGGCACGGGCATGGATCCGTAGCCGGCGGGGCGCCTTCACCATAGAAGAGGCGTCTCAAGTCGAAGCAGGCCGCCGAAGGGAGCGGCGCCGGCGAGGGGACGCTACCTAATCCTCTTGGTTCACCGGCCTCTGCCGGCTCGGTTCACGGCGGATTGAGCCCCGAGCCCCTCAGGACGTACAGGCCCTCTTCGATGCTGCTCACCAGGATGTTCTTGCTCGGGAGGAAGGGGTAGTTCCCCCACGTTCCGTTGAAGTTCGGCAGGTCGTTCGCCGGGTACACGTCGAAATAGCCACGCTCCAGCACCTTGACCAGCCCTCGGGGCGGGAGCTCGAGCAGCCGCAGGCCGGCACGGTAGTTCGATTGGTAGATCTGATGCCCGATGAAGAACTGCTGGTGGTCGATCGCCCTGGTGGGACCGGTGAAGATGAACTTTACGAAGGGCGCCTCGAGATTGGTCACGTCGAAGAACCTGGTCCGCGTGTTGTGCCCGAAGCTCGACTCGTCCAGCTCGTCGTCCAGCGCGAGCAGCGTATGGTCGTTGTTCAGCCAGGACTGATGGGTATATCTCGCTCCGGGATAAGGCGTCCGGGACAGCATGACCGGCGTGACCTTGTTGGTGATGTCGAGGATGGTCAGGGTGTCCTCATTCGAGGCGAAGCAGATCTGCTTCCCCTTGTGCTCAGCATCCGGGCCCTGGTAGACGACGCAGTGGTTCTCGTGCGTGTACCCGTCGTTGCTGAAGCACCCGGCGAACTGGGGGTTCTTGGGATCGTTGAGGTCAACGAGGTGGGGACCGCCCAAACAGGTGTTGCTGCCGTTCACGGAGGCGATACCCGTCTGGGTGTCGATGTTGATCGTGTGCCCGCGACCGAACTGAGGGTAGTGAGCGTCCTCGGGAAAGATCGTCCCCGGCGGGGCCGTCCGCAGGTGGGTCAGGTCGAACACCTGCATCCCGTGGCTGCCGGCGTTGTCGGCAACGACGAACGCGTGGTCCTTGTAGACCTCAACGTCCCGCCACATCGAGCTGAACGTGTGCGTGGGTAGGCGGCCGATGACAACCGGGTTCACTGGATCGCTTACGTCAACGAAGGAGACGCCGTTGTCCATACCCATGAGGGCCCATTCCTTGCCGGTAACGGTGTCCTTCCATCCCCACATGTCGCTGCCGCTGGTCCCGCCCATCTGAGCCAACGTGACGTGGGACATGAGGTCGAACAGCTTGCACGGATAGGGGCCGGCGAAACCGTTCACGCAGTTGATCCTGCCCTGGGGCGGATACCGAGGAGCCTGTCGGTCCCGCTCCAGCCTGCTGGCTTCCTGCTGGACGTAGGAGGGGGCCTGCTCCTCTTCCTGGGATATGGCCCGTCCCATGACCGGCCAGGCTGCGACCACTACCAGAAGGGAGACAAGCAGCAACTGCGCGACGCGAAGACGACGTACACCGACCATGACAGGACTCCCCTGCTCTCGTTGACCATTGGCGGGGGAGTCTACGACCAACCAGGAAAAACAGGAAACGACGTGTAGAGCCGCCCTCCCCCGCTTCCGGATGGTCTAGGCGGGGTATGTGTTGGTGCATGGCCTCATACACCGTGAACAGACGCGGAGTAGCCCAGGCTCGCAAGCTCATCAAGGCCAAGCAATACGTCCTGAACAGCGACTGGGGCGACGTTCAGCCGAAGGCCGCATCCGAGAACACCTTCCTGAAGGAGCACTCGTGGCAGGACTACTCCGGCTGGTACCTAGGGCTGACCGATGGCGCAGCCGACGAGACCAAGGCGCGCTACGCGTTCGTCTACGGCGACTTTCGCCGTCTTCATCGAAGCGGCTTGATTGCCTGCATCTACCGAGCCGCCGAGTGGCGACACAAGGAGGTTGAGCGAGCCGCCTACAGGCTGCTGCAAGAACTCGACGCCGCGACCTCATAGCTACGCCGCCTCCTTGTCCGCTTGAGTCGTCGGCTGACGCGGCGGTTGGGCTCGATGAGGACAATTTGTGGACCCAAGGGTGCTGAGGTTGACCGGACAGTGGAGGTGAAGGGAGTCGAACCCTCGGCCTCTGCCGTGCGAAGGCAGCGCTCTACCACTGAGCTACACCCCCGGTCGAGCTAGCGTAACAGAGGCCCTGAGCGGCACTGCCTCGATTTTGACCTCACGACCGTGGGTAAGAGAGCATGGACCCATGCAATCACGACAGCTGACGCGGTCCGAGACGAACAAGCGCATCGCGGGCGTCTGCGGAGGGATCGCCGAGTACTTCAACATCGACCCGATCCTGGTGCGGGTCGGATTCGTGGTCGCGGCGTTCATGGGATTCGGCCTGCTCCTCTACGTCGTTCTGTGGATCGTCCTGCCGAAAGGCCAGCCCGGCGGGGCTCCCGGAGCACCGGGCCGGGCGGCGCCCGCAGTGCGGATCGCCGAGGAGAGATACGCCCGCGGGGAGATCTCGGCCGAGGAGCTCCATCAGATCCGGGGGGACCTGACCAGGTGATCCCGGCCATGCTCCTGGATTGGGGGCCCGGCTGGGGGCTGCTCTGGGGGCTGCTGGTGGCCGCGTTCTGGATCGTGGTCATCGTGGCCGCAGTCCTCCTGCTGCGCCGCGAGCTCCCCAACCTCGACCACCGATTCGGGGAGCCGCCGGCCCTGCGGATGCTCGAGGAGCGGTACGCGCGCGGTGAGATCCCCCGGGAGGAGTTCCTGGAGCGGAGGGCAGTCCTCCTCCAGCCACCCCCACCTCCCCCGCCACCATCTCCGCCCCCGCCGGCGAGCACGCCGACCGAACCGATCCCGCCCTCGTCCCCCTCCGGGTGAACAAGGACGAGATCGTTCGAGCCATACGGGAAGAGCGCCGCCGGACGCTCGCGCTCCTCCGTGGTCTGGAAAGCGATCAATTCGACATCCCGACCGCCTTGCCCGGATGGCGCATCCGTGAGGTCATCGCCCACCTGATCACCACGGACAAGGCCTCGGCCACGGGCGCCAACCTGCTCACGGTCCTCGGATCGATGGACCGGCTCGAGGAGTGGAACGACCGCAAGGTCCCGAGGTGGGCGGGCCGGCCGATCCCCGAGCTGCTCTTGGCGCTGGACCGATGGGGCCGAGGGATGCTCAGGGTCGCCCGGATCCTTCCGTCGTCCGCTTATCGGGTCAGGGTGCCCACGATCTTCGGCCGTGCCCCCCTCGGTCTCCTCGTCTGGTCCCGCGTGTACGACGAATGGATCCACCGACAAGACATGCGACGCGCTCTCGCCCTCGACGATGAGGAAGTCGACCTGGCCTCTCCCTCGGAGTTCCTCCTGACCGCGATCCCCTCGGCAGTCCTCCCCAATGTGCAAGGGTCAGGCGAGGTCGAGGTTTCGTTGGAGGGAGCCCCGGTCCCTGCCTGGCTCTACGACGTAGCGACGAAGGGGGGAGGACCGGACGGGCAGGCACCTGAGTCTCCGTCGGAGTCGAGAGCGCGGATCGCCGGGCCGGCCCCGAAGCTCATCATGGCTGCGGCGGGCCGCGATTCGTTCGATGCCCTGCGCCAGGACGGGCAGATCACGATCGAGGGGGACGAGGACCTGGCCGCTCGCCTTCTGGCGAAGCTTCGAGTCGTGTAAGGCCGGCTTCAAGGGCCTCTTGAAGGCTCCGCTGCACCAGCGCCACAGAGAGATCGCCACGGGTTCGCTCCAGGATGCTCCGAGCGACGTCAGTGGAACGCCTCAGGTTTCCGGTGATGGCGTCGGGATAGTCCATCGACACGAGGAGGGAGTACACCTCGTCCATCGCGGAAAGGATGCGCTCGCCCTCCCCCGTCTCCCCGCGGCGCAGCAGATCGAGGATGGCCCGTCGTCCCTCACCGATGGTCTCGGCCATTCCGTTCAGATATGGAGCGAGCTCGACGTCGAGGTCATGGGGTCCGGGGATGTCCGCTCCCGCCACGATCGCTTCCGTGAGCCTCGCCTCGGCGTACTCCTTCTGGGCATCTTGGAGAAACCCTGCGAAGTACACCTCCGGGTGATCGCTCCGTACCGCCTCCCTGCCCGACTGGATCGCGGTCCGAGACTCCTCCATCAGCCGGTGCGCCTGGTCGAACTCGCCTCGATGGATGGCCCGGATGGCGTTCGCCGACGCCCTGATCGATCGGCGGGCGGCGGTCAGGGCCTTCTCGCGCGCCGCCATGACCCGATCGAACCGGCTTTGGAAGGAGTCGGACAGATCCGAGAGGTTCACCTGATAGCCGTCGGCGCCGTCAGTGAGAGGCCGACGTCAGGGTGGAGATGTCGATCTCGTCGGAGCGGTACACCACGACGTGGACGTCGTCGTCGACGAGCCGCAGCCCGCTTTCCAGCCAGTCGGCCCGCTCTTGTTCATGCTGGTAGGCGTGACCGTTACCGTTCCCGTTCCCAGCCGCGTAGCCGTTCCCGTTCGGAGCCGCATAGCCATATCCGTATCCGGACGTGTACGCGACCGCGCCATAGGCTGCCCTTCGATGCCACCGGGCCCGTTCCTGCTCCTCGGCCCTGAGCTTGACCAGTGTGGCCATGTAGACGAGAAGCACGACCGCCAGCAGGGCCGTGCCCCACAGCATGATCCTGAATGGCGGGAAGATCCCCATGATCAGCGTCAACCCCGTGGCCTCCAGCAGCACCATGAAGACCTGACGCCGACGGCGCCTGACACGGGCTTGGCCTCGATCGGGTCCCATGAAGCGCTGCCCCTTCCGGGGCATCAGGACCCACCGCCCGGGCGCCGCCCGATTCGCTTCAGCCAGCAGATTCATCCTTTGCTCGAAGTCCTCCACACTCGATTTCGGCGAACGAGACCGAGAGGGAAAGAGAAGTGCGGCCCAGATAATGCCCAGAACCGCCAGCAAAAGCCAAGTCAACACCAGCCCTCCTCGCGGTCGAGCCCCGGTACGACCACTACATATGGGCTGGGATCGCAGGTTAGCACCCAATATCTGGTGCCTCAAGGCTAGTCGAGACATTGGTTCGGAAAAGTTTCGTTGCGTTGACTAGAGACTGAGGTCAGTTACGGCGATAGCTACCGCTCTTGCCCCCGGACTTCGACAACAGGTGGAGGTCTGTGATCTCCGCCGCGCGATCGAAGGCCTTCGCAGTGTCGTAGAGACTGAGCGCGGCCACGGCGCTCGCGGTGAGCGCTTCCATCTCGACCCCTGTTCGGTCGTTGGCCTTCACCGTTGCCCGGACCCGGATCGTACCCGCGTTCGCGTCGGCCTCGAGCTCGACGGTGGCGCCGGTGATTGCGATGGGATGGCAGAAGGGCAGGAGCTCGGCCGTGCGCTTGGCGGCCAGGAGCCCGGCGACCTTGGCCGCCTCCAGGGGGTTCCCCTTCGGCGTACCCTTGACGAGCTCGGCGCAGGCCTCAGGCGTCATGCGGATGGTGCACTCGGAGGTGGCCTCTCGGGCAGTTACCTCCTTGGCCCCCACCTCGACCATCTTCGAAGCTTCGGTCATCGGCGGCCCCCGCCGACACGGTGAAGACTCCAGTTGAGGTCGAGGCTCACGGCTCCCCCTCCAGGGCCCGGAAGAGCATCACCCGCACCCTGGAGCCGGCCGGGGCCGCGTCAACCCCAACCGGGATCACGGCGAGGCCGTTCGCCTTCGTCACGGTGCCGAGAAGATTCGACCCCGGTGGGCCGGTACTGGCGGCCCGCCACTGGCCCTTCTCCCTCCATACGCGAACCCGGGCGAACATGACCTTGTCCCGGGGCCCGGTGATATCGGCCTCCAGCACGGCATAGATCTCGGGCCGGAAGATGTCACGCCGGCCCATCATCTTGAGGAGGGCCGGCCGGATGAACACCTCGAAGGACACGAACACGGAGACCGGGTTGCCTGGGAGGCCGAAGTACGGCACGCCGTCGATGGCGCCGAATCCCTGGGGCATGCCCGGCTGCATCGCCACCCGGTAGAAGTCGATCTCCCCCCGGCGGAAGAACGCCTTCTTGACCACGTCGCGCTCTCCCACCGAAACGCCGCCGGAGCTGATGAAGCAGTCAGCCCGGGCGGCCAGGCCCAGAACCTCCTCCTTGAACACGTCGGGGTCGTCCCTGATGATCCCGGCCAGATACGGAACGGTCCCGACGTCCCGAAGCGCCCCGTAGAGCGTGAAGGAATTGGCGTCCCTCACCATGCCGAACGGGGCCGGCCGTCCAGGCTCGACCAGCTCGTCGCCCGTCGAGATCACCACCACGCGGGGCCGGGGATGGACCAGCACGGAGGCGTGGCCTGAGTTCGCCAGCATCCCGAGCTCCGCGGCGCCAAGGCGCCGGCCGGCAGGCACCAGGACGCTCCCGGCCCTCACGTCCTCTCCGGCTGGGCGGACGTTGGCGCCCTCTCGAAAGACCTTGAGGACGTGGACCGTCTCCCCCTCCACGACGCAGTGCTCAATCGGGGCGATGCAGTCCGCACCCGCCGGGACGGGAGCCCCGGTGGCGATGCGGATGGCTTCGCCGCTTCCGACGGTTCCCCCGGGTGGCTGGCCGACCGGAGCCCGGCCCACGATTCGCAGGGCGACGGGTTCGTCGACCATCGCGGCCGTGATGTCTGAGGCTCGCACGGCGAACCCATCCATCGCCGACGACGAGAAGCCGGGAAGGTCCAGCTCGGCGGCCACGTCGGAGGCCAGGACGCAGCCATAGGCCTCCTGAAGATGCAGCTCGATGGGGACCAGGCTCCGGACCCGCTGCAGGATCATGTCTCTGACCTGGTCGACCGGGCGCATCACACCCGACTCGTGGGCATGGTCCTCGTGGCCGTGGTGCCCCGAGTCGCCGATGTCCACCGTGAAGGCCTCGACGTCTGAGTCGGCCATTCCCTACAGCAGCTTCTTCCTCTGGACCAGCTCGGCAAGGATGGCCCGGAACTCCGGACCCAGGTCCTCCCTGTCGATGGCCAGCTCGACCGTCGCCCTCAGGTAGTCCAGCTTCTTTCCGATGTCGAACCGCATTCCTTCGAAGACGTACGCGTACACCGTCTGCTGTTGGGCCAGGGCATTGATCGCGTCCGTCAGCTGCACCTCACCCTTTTGATCGGGGGAGGTCTCGCGCAGGGCGTCGAAGATCTCCGGGGTGAGCACGTAGTAACCGATGGCGGCGTAGTTCGACGGGGCTTCCTCGGGGTCGGGCTTCTCCACGATCCGGACCACCCGGACCAGGTTGTCCTCCACATACTCGGGCTCCACGCACCCGTACAGATCGATCTCCGATCGAGGGACCTCCTTCACCGCGATCACGGTGCGTCCATAGCGTTCGTAGATCTCGAGCATCTTCGCCAGGAGGTTCCCCGAGGCGATGATGTCGTCACCAAGGAGCACCGCGAACGTCTCGCCGTTCACATGAGGCTCCGCGAGCGCCACGGCGGCCCCCAGGCCCGTCGGCTCCTTCTGGCGTGTGTAGTGGATCGCGGCGATGTCCGAGACGGCTCGAACCTCCTTGAGCTCCTCGAACTTCCCCGACTGCTCGAGGTGGAACTCCAGCTCGAAGGAACGGTCGAAGTGGTCTTCGATGGTGCGCTTGCCGCGGCCGGTGATGATGATGATGTCGTTGATCCCGGCGCCCACGGCGTGCTCGATCACGTACTGGATCGCGGGCTTGTCGACGATGGGCAGCATCTCCTTGGGCTGCGACTTCGTCGCCGGAAGGAACCGGGTACCCAGTCCGGCTGCCGGGATGACCGCCTTCCTCACCTTCATCCTGTCCCCTCCTCGGGGGTAGGAGTCTATCCCAGGGAACCGGAACCCAACCCTTCAGTCCGTGGCGGTCTCACGAAGCGACCGATACAGTGATCCGCATGCAAGCGGCGGCCAGCGGACGACCGCGATCAGGCGTTGGACCCGGTGCCATCCTCGTCCCGCTCGGCGTCTCCCTGACGTTGATCGGGGTCATCGGTGATCTTCTGTCCCACACGCTGAATCCCGAAGCCCACGCCCGGGAGGAGCTGATCATCCTGGGCGCGGGAAACAACCCGTGGCACCTCGTCCTGTTCGCGGGCATCCTGATCACCGCCATCGGCGGTATCCGGTGGGCCGGCAGCCTTTCCTCGGACATCGGTGCGCTCATCGGCGCTGCCATCGTTGTGTTGCTGCTTGCCACGCTCGCGCTTGGCACTTACTCCGGGTGGCAGGCCGCCCACGAATCCCATGAGGCCGGGCAGGTCCATGGAGGGGCGGCCGTACCCGCAGTCGGCGCGGGATCGAGCCACTCCCATGATGCCTCGGATACCCACGGCCTGGCGGATCAGGCCTTGCTGGGCGAGGGGCCGGAGGGAGCGAGCAACTTCGGGGGCCACTCCCATGGCGTGCCCGGTCCAACGTCGGATCAGGAGTGGTTGGTGATGGGCCAGCAGCTCGCGGTAGCCAAGGCCGCAACCGCCAAGTACAAGAGCCTTGAGCGAGCCAAGGCCGAGGGATATGTACAGGTCACCCAGTTCATCCCGGGCCTCGGGCTGCACATGGCGAACCTCGCCATCCGCCAGGACGTTTTCGATCCATCACGTCCCCAGCTGTTGCTGTACATGCCGAAGCGGACGGGCGGCTACCGACTCGCCGGGGTCGGCTATACCTTCGTGCACGACAGCGACACACCCCCTCCCGGCTTCGCCGGCGGCGAGGACGTGTGGCACTTCCACACGAACCTCTGCTTCCTTCCGAGCGGCTCGGTGACTCTCAGCCCCGATGGGGCGGCGTGCCGGGCGATGGCTGGCTTCTTCCAGAAGCAGACCCCGTGGCTCCTCCATGCGTGGATCTGGACGCCGAACCCAAAGGGCGTCTTCACAGAGGCCAACCCCGCCGTCGTGTAGCCCAGGCGGTCGCGGAACGGCCCGCCTTCGAACCTATAATCGATGCATGCCGACCTACGAATACGTCTGTCAGTCATGTGGGACCCACGTCGAGGTCTACCAACGGTTCAGCGACGAGCCGCTGACCGAATGCGGGGTCTGCGGAGGACCTCTCCGCAAGGTGTTCCACCCGGCCGGCATCCTCTTCAAGGGAACGGGGTTCTACTCCACCGATTCCAGATCCAAGGCGGGGACCGCTTCCAAGACCGGGGGTGACAAGGCGGAATCCTCAGGAGGAGAGGGACCGCCTTCGGCCGCCGCGAAGCCGGCGAAGTCGGAGGGGTCCGAGAAGCCGCCCAGCACCACGAAGGAGAAGTCCGCCTGAGCGGGCACGGCGACGAGCCCATCCGGATCGGCGTCTTCGGGGGATCGGGGTTTTACTCGTTCCTCGACGACATCCGCGAAGTCAAGATCGACACCCCGTACGGGGAACCGTCGGCTCCCGTCGCGGTGGGCAGCGTCGAGGGCAGGCAGGTGGCCTTCATCCCCCGGCACGGCCTGAAGCACGAGTTTCCCCCTCACGTGATCCCCTACAGGGCCAACGCGTGGGCCATGAAAGAGCTCGGCGTGCAGCGCCTCCTCGGACCGTGCGCCGTGGGATCGCTCCAGCCACACGTCAAGCCGGGAGAGTTCGTGCTCTGCGACCAGCTCGTGGACCGGACGAACGGCCGTCCCTCCACGTTCTATGACGGGCCGGTGACCACGCACATCTCCTTCGCCGACCCGTACTGCCCCACTCTGCGGGAGGTCGCCATCGCGCAGAGCCAGGCCCTGGACATCGACGCTCACGATCGCGGAACCATGGTGGTAATCCAGGGACCTCGCTTCTCGACCAGAGCCGAGTCGTCGAATTACGCCCAGAAGGGTTGGGAGGTCATCGGGATGACCCAGCACCCCGAGGCGCCCCTGGCCCGGGAGCTCGAGATGTGCTTCGTGAACATCTCGCTGGTGACCGACTATGACGTGGGGGTCATGGGGGAGGTTCCTCCGGTGAGCCACGAGGAGGTCATCAGGGTGTTCCAGGAGAACAACGAGCGACTGCGGAAGCTGCTGTTCGAGATCGTGGCAGCGATCCCGGAGGAACGCGACTGTCCCTGCGCGACGGCCCTGGCGAACGCCCGGTTCGAGGTCTAGGCGGAGATCTTCCTTTCCTGCGACTTTTTCTTCCCTCTCTGTGACGTTTTTCATAGCCGGGCCGGCGTCGAGCCGGTACGGTGATGGCCCCCGAGTGCTCCGGCCTCCCTCCCCCGCCTGGGAGAGCGTGTGCGAAGGCGTCGATGGAGGTCCTCCCGTTCGTATCTGATGGCGTCCCTGGCGCTGTCGGTGGCGGCAGCGCTGTTCCTTCGAAGCTATGTGGGGCGTGCCGCCTCGGTGGCGCAGGGTTCCCTTCCCGAACTGACCGTGCTCGTGGCCACGCATCACATCGAGCGGGGGCACGCCCTCGCGCCGCGCGACGTGCACCCGGCACGGATACCCGTCGCGTTTGCACCTCCGGGCGCGGTCACGCAAATAGCGAAAGCTGCCGGCCGGGTCGCCCTGGCGGACCTCTCACCTGGCGAGGTTGTGACGGAGACCAGGCTGGCTCGCGTACGGGCAGGCCCGGTGGCGTCACTGATCCCGCCGGGGCTCCGGGCCTTCGCCGTACCCACGTCACTGTATCGGGGGCTGGTCGTTCCGGGCGACCGGGTCGACGTCCTGGCCACCTTCAACACGGGCCAGCCCCACACGGAGATCGTGGTGAGCGGGGTGGAGATCCTGTTCGTCCTGGGTGGCAACCAGATCGGCCAGAGCGGGCCGGCCGCGTCCGAGGCCGGGAGCGGGCTGGACCTTGACGCTGGGGCGGCCGGAGTGTCAGGGGCCACCAGCTTGATCCTTCTGGTGTCCCAGGAGCAGCAGGAGAGGCTGGCCTTCGCCAGAGCGTTCGCGAACCTGGAGGTGACGATGGCACCGCTCTCCAACTGATAAGGGAACCCCTCAGGGTCCGAGCCGACGCGTCTTCAGGCTCCGGCGACGGTCATCTCCGCGACCAACACGGTAGGGGCGCCGAGCCCGCTCCCGAGTGGGAACCGCAGGTCGCTTCCCAAGGCGAGTACGGCTCTGAGGACGTCCAGCAGGGTACTGGCAATGGTCATCTCCCGGAGCGCGCCGGTGAAATCGCCGCCCTCGATCCGGAGCCCGGTCGCACCCACGGAGAACTCGCCCGAGATGGGGTTCGCTCCTGAGTGCAGCCCCGTCACGTCCTGAACAAAGATTCCCCGTCCCGCGCGCACGAGCAACTCCTCCGGTGGCTCCGTCCCCGGCTCCAGATAGAGATTGGACGGTGAGACGCCCGGCACGGTGCGATAGCCGCCTCGGCCGGCGTTGCCCGTCGATCGCTCGCCCGCACGCGCGGCCGTGTACGCGTTGTGCAGGAAGCCGTGAAGGACACCGCTGTCGATGAGAGGCGTACGGGTGGTGGACACGCCCTCGTCGTCGAAGGGCGCGACCGCGGGGCCCTCCAACAGGCGGCCGTCGTCGACCAGGGTGACCAAGGCGGCGCCCACTTCCTCCCCCATCTTTCCAGCGAGAAGCGATCTTCCCTTCAGGACGGACTCAGCGGAAAGGGCTCCCGCCAGTACCCCGAGGAACGACGCCGCCGCAACCGGATCCAGCACCACGGGCAACCGTTCGGTGGGGGGCTTGCTCCCGCCCAACAGGCGGCCGGCGCGGAGGGCGGCCTCTCCCGCCGCGGTTTCCCAGTCCAGGTCGTCCATCTCTCGGGCGAGGGAAAACGAGAATCCCGTCTGCGCCTCGCCGTCCCGCTCGGCCAGAGTGCTGACGGTCGCCCAGCAGTCGGTACGGTCGTAGGCGAGCGGACCGCCCCGGGTGGAGGCGACAGCGACCGAGCTCACCGAGTCCCCGTAGCCGGCAGCCTCGACCTTGCGGACGTCGGCATGAGCGGAGACGGCAGCGCGTTCGAGTGCCAGGGCGAGGGAGACCTTCCGGCTCGTCTCCACACTCCTCTGGTTCTCGCGGTAGATCCCGGGGAGCGGCTGGACGGGTGACAGCTTCGGCAGGACGTTTCCCTCATCCGACTCGGCGAAGCCGGCGCTCTCCCGGGCGCTGCGGACCAGGTCATCGACCTCGGCCATGCCCGGATCGGCCGCGTACGCATAGCCGACCCGGCCCCCGCTGATCACGCGCACCCCGATCCCCCGGGAGTCCGCGAAGGTCAGAGACTCCACCTCCCCTCCGCGGACGCGGACCTGCGTTCGTTGGCCGGCAGAGGCGTATGCCTCCACGTCCTCGTCGCCTCGAGCGCCGGCGACCGCTCGAACGCAGAGATCGGCCAGCTCAGGCAACCGTTCCCCCAACCGTCATGCGAGCGATGCGGAGCGTGGGACTTCCGTTGGAGACCGGAGCGCCCTGTCCCTCCTTGCCGCATACGCCGTCCCGGGTCTCGAAGTCTTCCGCCACGGCGTCGATGGCCGCCAGGATCTGGGGTCCGTTCCCGATCAAGTTGGCCCCACGAACCGGGGAGGTGATCCGGCCATCCTCGATGAGGTAGGCCTCGGAGACCCCGAACACGAAGTCGCCGGTGGCCGGGTTGACCTGCCCTCCGCCGAGGGTCCTTGCGTACAGGCCCCGCTTGGTGCCCGAGATGATGTCCTCCGCCCGGTCGCTCCCCGCCAGGATGTACGAGTTCGACATCCTCGGGATCGGGAGGCTCGCGTACGTCTGCCTGCGGCCGTTCCCAGTGGACCTCACGTTGTCGCGATCGGCCGTGAAGCGGTCGTAGAGGTACCCGGTGAGCTCCCCACCTTTGAAGAGCACCGTCCGCCCGGCGGGCGTGCCCTCGTCGTCGACTCCAAAGGACCCCCAGGCGGAAGGCACCGTGCCGTCGTCGACTCCCGTCACCAGGGCCGAGGCCAGCCGTTCCCCGATCCTGCCCTTGAAGACCGAAGCGTCCTTCTGGATGTGGTCCGCCTCCAGACCATGCCCGCAGGCTTCATGGAAGAGGACCCCTCCGCCTCCGGGCCCGATGACGACGGCCATCTCGCCGGCCGGCGACGGCCTCCCATCCAGCATCGCCACGGCCTGCCCCGCCGCGCGCTCGGCCGTCTGCGCCGGGGGGAACCGGCGAATGAGCTCGGCTCCGGTCAATCCTCCGGGCCCGTCGTGTCCCGTCTGCATCACCCCGTCCCGGGCCGCCACCACCTGGACGAACAGACGAACCCTCGGCCGCTCCTCCTCCACCCACAGGCCCTCAGAAGTGGCTACCAGCACCTGCTGACGACCGTCCGCGTAGGACCCCATGACCTGCCGGACCGATGGGTCGAGGCTTCGGGCCGCCTCGTTCGCCTCTCGGAGCCACGCGACCTTCCGCTCGACGGGCACGGCATCAATGGGCTCCTCCACGTCGTGACGGATGGGGTCCCCTCGTCTGAGGTCCGCCACCACGGTCTGGGATGCCGCCCCCCGGACGGCCCCGGCGGCGACCCTCGCGGCATCGAGCAGAGCGTCGGCCTCCAGCCGGTTCGAGAAAGCGTACGCCTGGGCGCCTCCGTGGAACACGCGAACGCCGGCCCCGCGATCGTTTCCCGAGACCACCTCTTCGATCTTCCCGTCGTCCAACCGGATCGAGGTGGAAGAGCGGATCTCGCCGAACAGCTCCGCAAAGCGGCCCCCGGTGGACAGGGCCGCGGCCAGAACTTGACGGACCACCTCAGGGTCGAGCACGGTCCGCCATTCTATGGACGCCGTCTGGCTCGTTCCGATCGCTCGGCGTGATGCTCGAGGCCCGGGCCATCCAGGCCACGAACAGAACGAGCATGAGCGGGGCGACCACGTAGTGCACAACGAGGACCATGGCCCGCCACACCTCGGACGCTGACCCCGATTCCGCCGGTATGCCCGTGAGCGCCAGCAAGCCCGCCGTGGCCAGCCCGATGAGCGCCACCCCCCTCTCGGTCGTCACCGCGACGAAGGGCAGGAACCACGCGGCGTACCAGGGGAGCAGATACGGGAGGGCCAGGGCGAGCCCGACAGTGCCGACGGCGCCGGCGTCGGGCCACAAGCCGATGTCCCTCGACCGATCCCTTCCCCATCGGACGAGAAGCCTGATGAAGACCACCACGAACACGACGAAGAACGCCACGACGACGAGCTTCCCGAAGGCATCACGGACCCCGGACCCCCCGATCTCCTCACCCAGGGCCCGGGCGCCCCGGGCCACCAGTCGTACGGGACTCGCCCACCCCTCCACGGACGCCAGAGTGAGGAGCGAGGTGAGCGCCCGTCCGCTGTCCAGGAACGGAGCGGCCAACGCCGCAGACAGGAAGACGGCCGCCCCCGCGTGCAGGGCAACCGGCAGGACGCGGCGGTCTCGAGACGAGGACGTCGTGTACAGATACCAGAGCCAGAGCGCCAGGACCGGAAACACGATGACCTTGATCAGCCCGGCCAGGGTGAGGAGTGCCGTGGCCCCCAGAGCCAGGGGATGGACCGGACGCCGGTCGGCGTCACTTCTCTGGTGCCATTGGAGGCCCAGGACGAGCGCCCCCGCCAGCAAGGCCGCGATGAGCGCATCGTTGTGCGCCCCACCGACGGTATGCACGACGATCACGGGGTTCAGGCCGACGACCGCGGCCGCGAGCGCCGCTCTTTCCGAGCGGCCCTCGGACGTCTCGGCCACGGATCGGAACCTGATGTCGGCAGCTCGGGCCGCGAGGAGCGCAGCGAGAAGCGCCCCCAACGCAGAAAGGAGCTTGAAGGCGAGGAGGGTCGCTGCCGGCGATCCCTGCCACAGTCGGGAGATCCCCGCGCCCGCGAGGACGAAGGCCGGCCCGTACACCGCCCTGGTGTCGACCCAGGCGGGCGAGGCAACCATCACGAACGGGTCCGCCGGGAACTCGGCAGGCGTCCGGACGAACGGGTTCGCGTCGTGGAGGGCGTACATCCTGCCGTACGCGGCATAGCTGTAGACATCCCGGGAGAGCATCACGGGCGTCGCCACGGATACTGCTAACGACATCGCCACAGCGAGCAGGACGGCCGCCAGCCCAAGTCGGCCCCGGCTCGCCTCCACCAGAACCACGAAGAACGCCGCAAGGACGCCGGCGAGCAGCACGATCGACAGGACGGTCAGCTCGGTACGGGTGAGCCCATGCAGACCGAACCACCGCGAACCCGTGGTCGTCCATTCAGGGCGCCCGACGGCTCGGGGTAGCACGGGGACGAGAGGTGAGTCCGCCGCTCCGGCCACCAATCCGACGAGGAGATACCCGAGGACGACCGATCCGAGCGCCAACCCCGCACGTCGCGAGGTGGAAGGGGACGTCATGTCGAACAGGACTCTAGACCCACGAGCACGGATAGGGTCCCGCCTCGGATAATCGGATCGATGGACGAAAGGTTGCGGTCGATGCTGAGATCGTTCGGGGCCCTGGTAGCGGTGACCGTGCTTCTCGGCGGCTGCTCGGCGAAGGGGTTACCGTCCGATTTCGCCGTCTATCGGGGAGGTTCGTTCGCGATCGGTTACCCCAGGACGTGGACGGGATGCCAGGGCGAGGTCTCGTTCGCGGGCTCGGACGAGCCGGCCGTGGAGTTCACCCAGCCGGCGAGAGTGCCCGGCGCGATCCCGCCGGTCATCCAGGTAACCGATGAGGGAACCACCCGCGCGTTCGCCCACGCGGTGAACTTCCACCGGCTCCTCCTTCAGGTGAGTCCGGGGTTCAAGAACCTCGGGGAGGACGACCTCACCATCTCGGGAGCAACGAAGGCGATACGCATCGACTTCCGGGAACAGAGCGCTCTTCCAGGCCAGCCGACTCAGCCGGAGATCCGGGGAAGGAACATCCTGGTGGAGGCTCCAGGCGGGCGCGTGGTGAGCGTGCTGATCACCGCGACCATGGAAGACTTCAGCCGCCTCCAGGGAACCTTCGACGACGTCGTGCGCTCGCTCGCGGTGGGGAATGACCAGGCCACGCCCGGCCCGGCGGACCGGGCCCTGGCGAATTGCTCCTAGGCCCCCTTGCCGTGACTCCCGTGGGCGGCGATACGCGCGGCCTTGGCAGCCTCTCGGGCGGCTCGACGGGCGGCCTTCTCGGCTTCGTGAGCCATGTGGCGATCGCGGTTGGCCACCAAGTGACGGAGCGCATTCACCAGGCCGGGTGCCTGAGGGTTCTTGATGCAGTTCGCCAGCACGACCTCAATCGCGTGGTCCAGGCCGGTCTTCTTCACGTCTGAGGGTGCGTCCGACCCGGCCTCGGTTGCGGAGATCCCGGCAGCCTCGTTGCATTCGGCCTCTCGGGCGGCCGGATCTGCCTGGGCCGTGACCTCGTCAACCGCGCCAGAATTCGTGGTCCCGTCGCCCTCATCGGGTTCCTCGCACTCCTTGGGCTCGTTCCCCTCCGGGGGAGCCTCTTCATCCGGCGAGGTGGCCTCGTCGCCCGGTGAAGCGGCCTCGTCGCCCGGCGCAGTGGCCTCGTCGCCGTCGGGATCGCAGGTCGTCGAGTCGAGCCGCACGGTCGCTTTGTCCGAAGCTCGAAGGAAACCAAGGTGCCCCGCACTGGCCATCCCTGCCGACACGAGCACGAGGCCCGCCAGGATGCTCATGAGAAACGCTCTGATGAGGGAACGGTTGATCTTCATGACCTCTATATCGGCACTTCGTTTGAGCTCACAGCGGTCCTCCAGCGAAATCCCGCCCTTGGGACTAGGGACCCAGCCTAGCGAACTAGCCCGGCCCATGGAACCCCATTCGCTCTCCCGGCCTCATGGGTCCAGCCTCGATCACGCCTGGTCGCGGGTCATGTCTTCGATCCAAGGTGCAGCCCGGATCAGTGACAGGAGCGAGCGGATCTCCTGGATCTGATCGCCGGTGAGCCGCCGCTTCCATCGGTCCGGCAGCTCCGCCGCGATCCGGGCCGTCTCGTACCCCCTTCCAGCCCTGTTCGAGTCCCGAATAAAGCGCTCGGCGTCTTCCGTCCAGGTCAGCCCGAGGTCGGCGTAGATGCGCTGGAAGCCACCGATCGGGTCGATGCACAGGGACTCGTGGGATACCGTCAGCCAGTCCGGGTGTTCACGGGCGGCCGTGTGAAGCACGGAGGCGAACAGGGCAACCTCCCAGGTCACTGCGGAAAGCAAAGAGCGATCTGCGGCAAGCTCGGGAAAGCCCCAGGGGCCCGCGAAACGCTCCCGTACCTTCGGATGCGTGTCCAGATAGCAGCCCCCCCACCCGAACTCCAACCAGCTCGCGATGGTGTTGAACGGATGGCGCTGGACGATCAGGACACGGGGCCGAAGGCGAGCGGACACCCACTCGAGCGCGAGGGCGGCATGAACCGACTTCACCACGGCGAGATCCCTCTCGCTTCGTTTCGACGGAGGCCGGGACAGCGAGGCGAGGACGCGCAGCCACGGGGCCACCCGAGGATTCGCGTGATCGCATAGGGCCCGCCAGAGATCACGCCTGGTCTTTGGCCAATTCTCCAGACGATCGGCCAGCGCGAGGAGGGGTCCGCTCTGGCGGAACCCGGCACAGGCTCTGCGCCAGAGCTCCAAGTAGTCGGTAGGGTCGGGATCCGCCTCGTCGAGGATGGGGAACCTGCCGAGGGGAAGCTTGGCCCGCAGCGCGAACGGATCAGGCCATTCGTTGTCGGGCTCGTTGATCCAGACCACGCCGCGGCCCCATGACAGGGCTTCGGCGACCCAGGTGGTGCCCGTCCTGGGACCGCCGATCACCAGGATCGCTAGGCGGTTCGTGGGCGCGTCCTTCCTCTCCATGTCATCGAAGGCTGGGGGGGGTCGAGGATTCTACCCGCGGCCGGCACTCCACCGGCGTGGGACTTCGTCAGGTCGAGGCTAAGCTGGAATGACGATGGCGAACAGAGGAATGGTCGATCGACTGGTTTCCGGGGAAGCCTTCGCCGACCTGTCCTTCTGGCACAAGGTGTCGGTGTCGGGTGATGACTCCTTCGAGTGGTTGAACGATCTGGTCACGGCCGACCTCTCGGGCTTGGCGACGGGTCACGCCCGCCAGGCGCTGTTCCTCTCGCCGACGGGTGCCGTGCGAGCGTCGTTCACCGTCGCGGTCCTCGACGGGAGCTTCCTGCTTGTCCAGGACCCTCTGCAGCCCGCCCGGATCCATGAGCTGCTCGAGCCCTACGTGCTGAGCTCGGAAGTGACGCTCGAGGACCGGACCTCCGAGCTGGCCATCCTTGCCTTCCCGGGTCGGAGCGACGCCTCCGGCCTGGCGGGGACCGTCCAATGGAAGCCCTCGTGCCTGGGGACCGGGGTGGACCTGGTGGCAGCCGCCGAGGGCCGCGAGATGCTTATTAGTTCGCTTTCCGGGCTCTACGGGCAGGCCGGGAACGAGGAGCTTGAGGCCTGGTGGGTCGTCGCAGGGATCGCTCGGTTCGGCGTCGACGCCCTCGAGGGGGATCTTCCGCAGGAGGCCGGACTGTCTTCGGCCGTCTCTCGGACGAAAGGATGTTTTCCCGGCCAGGAAGCGGTGGCGAAGGTGGACACCCTCGGCCACCCTCGTCGTCTGGTCCTTCCGCTGGAAGCCGAGGGCACGGTATCCCCCGGCGATCCCGTGATGCTCGACGGCTCCGAGGTGGGCGAGATCACCAGCGTGGCCGTGTCAGGCGGTCGCACGCTCGTGCTGGCCCGGCTCCACTGGGAAGCCCGGGACGCCGAGCTTCAAACGGGCCTCGGAACGGAGCTCAGGCGTCGAGCGGCCTGAGCGGGCCAGGAGGAGCGTGATCGCGCCTCGCGGCCGTCAGGGCTTCCCGATCGGGGCGATCCAATATTCCGTGTCGGGCCCCGGCGGCGTGGTGAATCGGGCGTTGACCACGTAGAGGGCGTTCCCCGCCTCCGCGACCGTGGTCGGGATGTCGAAGTCGTCGTCCGGCGTGCGGCTGACCACCTGACCCGAGCCCAGGTCGCTGGCGAGGCGAACCTTGGCCAACAGATTGTCGAAGTTCAGGACCACGAACAGGTCGCGGCCGTCGAGCAGGATCCCGTCACCGTTCGTCACGTCGTCGGAGCCCAGGTCGATCTCGGAGGTCACCCCGGAGAGATCCACGGTGAACAGCTTGCCCGTGTTGCTCTGGACGATGATCAGCGTCTTGCCGTTCGGGGTCGCGTCGATCCCGTTCACGTTGAACCCGTCCTGGTAGACGATGTCCCCGGTGAGGGGAACGGCCTCCACCTCCGAGGGGTCGGCCGGCGTACCATCCCGCGAGACCGGGACCCGGTAGAGGAACGGGAAGACGGAGTCCGTGAACCAGGCGGCATCTTTGGTCACGATGGCGTCGTTGATGAACCCGCCCGGCGTGAAGCTGTACGCGCGGACGTCGGCTCCGGTCCTCGTGTCGTAGACGTAGCCGTCGCCCGTGTCTCCGCCGGCCACGTACAGCAGCTTCTTGTGAACCTTCATCCCCACTGCCAGCCGTCCGGCTGGAGGATGGATGAAGACGGCACCCTGGCCGGTTCGGATGTCTCCTCGATAGATCGACCCATCGATCAGCGATCCCGTGTAGAAGGTTCCGCCCTTGGTGATGTCGATGCCCTCGGGAAGGAATCCATTGGGGAGCGGAATGCGGTCCAGCAACGGCCGGGCGATGGCTGAAGGCGCTGGGAGCAGCATGGCTGCGGCGGCGATGAGGGCGAGGATGGCACGACGCATGGCGAAACCTCCCTGGTCGGACCGATGGTGGAAGGGCCGACTATATCTCGTCGTCCCTTTTTTGGTGCTGGCAAGCAGGCCGAGCGCATCCCTTCGAGTTCGATGCCCTATGCTGCCCGGCGATGCTGGGGGAGCAGGAAGCCATGGTGGTCGAGGTGAAGGCCTTTCTGCTTCATGGGGTCACCTACTACGACGTGACGGTGGCTTACCAGGACCGGTCGATGGACAACGCTCGGCTCGGCCCGGAGGGAGTTCCTGAGGACCTGCATCCCGGCGAGGTGGTCGTGGCCATGCGGGCCGCGAACATGATCGTGTCGCTCCGCCGGCCAGGGCATGAGGATCGCTCTTCTTGATGAGAGCAACCGCTCGGAGGGGGCGAACCGTTGGATAAGCTTGTTCCAGGCCCTCGTAGCTCAGTGGATAGAGCAACGGTTTCCTAAACCGTGTGTCGCAGGTTCGATTCCTGCCGGGGGCACCACCTCTTGTCCTGTTCCGGGTGATGCTTGAGGTTCCGGCGTCACCTGATCTTTGACGGAGTTTCGGGTGATCTTTGACACCGGCTCCGGCTGATCTTTGACGGTGGCTTCGGCTGATCCTTGACAGTGCCCGCCCCGCCCTCCTCCCTGTCTCGACAGATGGGAGCGAGGAGGAGGTGGGTCGTGCTGGTGGAGCTTTCCGTCATGGAGCAGCGGTACCAGGCCGTGCTGGCGGTGGTGCAGGACGGGTGGCGGGTGGTCGAGGTGGCGCGACGCCTGGGGGTTAGTCCCCAGAGCGTGCACAACTGGATCGCTCGCTACGAGCGTGGGGGGCTGGCCGCCCTGGCCGACCGGTCCCATCGCCCCCTGTCGTGTCCTCACCAGATCTCTCCACAAAAGGAGGCCTGGATCTGCGAGCTCCGCAGGCAGCACCCCGGGTGGGGTCCGCGGCGCATCGAGCACCATCTAGCCAGAGTGGGCGCGGATCCTCCTCCCAGTCGCTCGAGCATCTACCGGTGCCTCCGCCGCCACGGCCTGATCGAGCTCCGGCGCCGGCGGAAGCGCCGGGAGGAGTACCGCCGGTGGGAGCGGGACCGTCCCATGCAGCTGTGGCAGATGGACGTGATGGGCGGGGTCCTGCTCGAGGATGGCACCGAGCTCAAGGTGGTCACCGGGATCGACGACCACAGCCGGTTCTGCGTCGCCGGGGGCCTGGTCAGGAGGGCCACCTCCAAGGCCATCTGCGATGTCTTGGCCGCCTCGCTCCACCGCTACGGGATCCCCGATGAGATCCTCACCGACAACGGCAAGTGCTTCACCGGAAGGTTCGGACCCCACCCGGTGGAGGTGCTGTTCGACCGGATCTGCCGGGAGAACGGCATCTCCCATCGCCACACCGGGGTCCGCTCGCCCACCACCACCGGCAAGATCGAGCGGTTCCACCAGAGCCTGCGCAAGGAGTTCCTGGCCGACCGGACGTTCCAGTCCTTCCAGGCAGCTCAGCAGAGCCTCGATGCCTGGGTTGTCCAGTACAACACCCAGCGCCCTCACCAGGCCCTGGACATGGCCACCCCCGCCGATCGGTTCCGCCTCACCCCGCTCGCCCCCGACGCCGCTTCGATTCCGGTCGACTCCGGTGAGGACCATCCCGGGCAGTGGATCCTTCGCCGGGTGGCCTCCAACGGTCTGGTCTCAGTGGACAACCAGATGTTCTCGGTGGGCAACGCCTACAAGGCCCAGCTGGTCGACGTCTTCGTCGACGACACGGTGATCCAGGTGTGGAGCAAGAACCACCTGATCAAGTCCGTGGCCAGGGCCAGGACCGGCCGGGTCCGTAAGGTCCGGGCGGACGGCCTCCACGTCAAACATCAGCCGGATACGAACCCTCAAACATCAGCTGGCACTTGACACGCCCCACTAGGTCAAAGTGCTCTGTACCGCCCGCCGTGGCGCCAGGCCTTCGTAGAAGGAGTAATTG
>JBKPAF010000023.1:0-19003 GCA_046726275.1 Actinomycetota bacterium | reverse complement strand
ACGTCCAAGGGATGGACCGCCGAGGAACGAGCCGCGGCGAAGGCGTACGCCCAAGAACTGAAGGCGGAAGCGCGCGGCGCGAATGACGAAAGGGCCGCGCTGGCGGCGATCGCCGCGATGCCGGAACCGGATCGCGCCATGGCCAAACGGCTCCATGCCATCATCAAGGCCAGCGCGCCGGACCTCTCGCCGAAGACCTGGTACGGGATGCCCGCGTATGCCAACAAGGACGGCAAGGTCGTCTGCTTCTTCCAAAGCGCGGAAAAATTCAAGGCGAGGTACGCGACGTTCGGCTTCAACGACACGGCGAACCTCGACGAAGGCAACATGTGGCCGACATCGTGGGCGCTCACGAAGTTGACCGCCGCCGACGAGGCACGGATCGCCGCGCTCGTGACGAAAGCCGTGAGCTGAGGCCAACTCCTCAACCCGCTCCCCGCCGGTAGGCGGTCGGACGCTCAGATCGAACACCCGGCGGCCCATGATGATGGCACCCGAGGTCGTCCCTACGGCACCGGCATCCTAATGAAGGACCTCTACGGCAACGAGATCCACCTCAATCAGGACTAATGTGGGCGGGGGAAGTTTCGCGTGGAACATATGGGACTGCCCTTTGAGCGGGGAGTTATGGAATGACCCAGATACCAAACGGGCGAACAGAAGGGGTTGGCCGTACTTGTCGGCGGCTGGCACACGGAGGGATGGACTAGAGAAGGGCCGAGGAACCCTGCCTTGTCTGGGGAGATGCGGAGCGAGTCCACGCGCTTCCGAGGCTCGTTCAGCGCCGACGGCGGGATCATCTCCGGGCACTGGGAACGGCTGGTCGCCGATTCCGGGTGGCAACCCTGGACGGACATCACATTGACGAAGGAATCGTGAACGCGGGTGTTCGTCGAATGAGGAGGACCGGGTGATGAGTCGATCGGCGATCGATGGCTTCACCGGAGAGATCCTTGGGCCAGGCGATCCCGGCTACGACAATCGACGGCGGCTGTGGAACGCCATGGTCGACCGGCGTCCGGCACTCATCGCTCGCTGCCGCTCCCTCACTGACGTTACAGCCGCCATATCGCATGCGAGGAACGAGGGCCTCGAAATCGCGGTGCGCGGGGGAGGCCATAGCGTCGCGGGTCAATCGTCCACCGACGGGGGGTTGATGATCGACCTGCAACCGATGAATCGGGTCACCGTCGACCCCGATGCCCGGCGGGCTCGTGCCCAGGGGGGCGCCCTGCTCCGCGACCTTGACCGGGCCACGCACGAGCACGGCCTGGCCACGACCGGCGGGATGGTCCATCACACCGGGGTCGGAGGGCTCACTCTGGGCGGCGGGTTCGGATGGCTGGCCAGGCTGCATGGCCTCGCATGCGACAACCTCGTCTCCGCGGAGGTCATCACGGCGAGCGATGAGATTGTCAGGGCATCGGATGAGGAGAACGCCGACCTCTTCTGGGGGATCCGGGGCGGCGGCGGCAACTTCGGCATCGTCACCGAGTTCGAGTTACGGTTGCACCCCATCGGCCCGGTCCTGTCGGTGCAGCTTCGGTACGGAGCGAGAGATGGTCCCACCGTGCTCGACGCCTACCGGGACGTCATGGCATCGGCTCCGCCGGAACTCTGCAGCCTGATTGGCGTGTCCGCGGGGAGGGGAGCCGGTCGGCTGAGCGACGAAGCAGACGATCACGACCTGTACGTCTGGTACGCCTACGTCGGCAGCGACCTCGACGAGGGGAGGCGGCTGGGCGTACCCCTGCGACGCGCGGCGCGGTCGACCGCGGAGCAGGTCGAGCTGACGACCTATCCGGAGCTGCAGTCGGCCACGGGCGAGGCGTCGGGGCCCGGCAGGCGCCACTACTGGAAGGGGTCGCTCATGTGGGACCTGTCCGACGCGTTCCTCGACGCGTTCCTGGAGCGGGGACGGGCGCTTCAGGGTGGCTGCGGCATCGAACTCTTCTCCCTTGGAGGCGCGATCTCGCAGATAGGAGAGGACGACACGGCGTACTCGAGTCGAGGAGCGCTTTTCGACCTGCTTCCAGCCGCGACGTGGGACGATCCGGCCGAAGACGGGATGAACATCTCGCTCACGCGTGCAAGCTGGGAGGCGCTCGTGCCGTTTGCGCGTTCTGCGGTGTACGTGAACGACCTGGGTCAAGACGCGGACGAGCGCGTCAGCGAGGTCTACGGGCCGAGGAAGCTAGAGCGGCTCGCCACTCTGAAGGCTCGATGGGATCCACTCAACACCCTCCATCGGAACGCGAACATCGTGCCCACGCAGGCCTAGCGGATGTACCACCCGTTCACTGACCCGAGCGCAAAAGGGGAGTGGAACAGGGTTGAGAAGTGATCGTGTCTGAGCAATTGCTCATTGGATCGGCAGCTGATGTGGCCGACATGATCGGCCGACGGGAGATCAGCTCGCACGTGCTCACAAAAGCTCTCTTGAGCCGGATCGATGCCGTCAACCCGGCTGTGAACGCCGTGGTCGAGCTCCGGCGCGACGCTGCCTTGAAGGAAGCGGCCACCGCGGATGAAGCCCTCATTCGCTCCGGTGAGCAAGGGCCTCTGCACGGAGTGCCGATGACGATCAAGGACACATTCGACGTCGCCGGGCTACACACCACGTGGGGCAACCCAGAGTTCAGGGACTACGTGGCCGATCGGGACGCCACCGTGGTGCGGCGTCTTAAGCAGGCGGGCGCGATCATCCTAGGCAAGACCAACGTGGCCTTCATGCTGGCCGACTTCGGCCAGACGGCCAACGAGCTGTATGGGGTCACCAACAACCCGTGGGACACCCGCCGGACCCCCGGCGGCTCCACTGGCGGGGGAGCGGCGGCCCTGGCCGCAGGAATGACCTTCCTGGAGTACGGGTCGGACCTGGTTGGATCCATCCGCATCCCCGCCAGCTTCTGCGGCGTGTACGGGCTGAAGCCGAGCGCGGGGATCGTCCCGCTCACCGGGTTCCAGATCCCCGGTCCTCCTGCGGGACCGAGCGAGATGACGTACATGTCGGCGATCGGGCCACTTGCTCGGTCGGCGGCCGACCTGCGGATCGCGCTGAGCATCACCGCGGGACCTGAGGCACCAGCGTCTCACGCCTACACGTGGACGTTGGCCCCGCCCCGGCGCGCCCAACTACGGGACTTTCGGGTCGGCGTCGTCCTGGACCACGACCAGGCGCCCGTCTCGGGCGAGGTCGGCACATCCCTGTCGAACGCCGTAGACGCGATCGTTCGGACTGGCGCGAAAGTCACTAGGGGATGGCCCGAGGGCATCGACCCGGCGCGGAGCGCGGAGTCATTCGGGTTCCATGTGGGGATGTTCTTCGCCTATCTTCAGCCCGAGGAAGGGCTGCCCGCCATGTCCGAATTCGTCGACCAAGAGGCTCGGCGCATGGCCGCCCGAGCGGCCTGGTCGCGGTACTTCGAGGATGTCGACGTCTTCCTGTGCCCGACGAACTTCACCGCGGCGTTCCCGCACGACGCCCGTCCGTTCGACGAGCGCACCATCGCAACCCCGGAAGGGGAGCGGCCCTACCGGGATCAGCCGTTCTGGATAACGCACGCTTCGCTGCCCGGCCTGCCCGCGGCGGTCGCACCGGTGGGCCTGACGGCAGGCGGCCTCCCGGTCGGTATGCAGATCATCGGACCGCTCTTCGAGGACGACACCGCGATCACGTTCGCCGAGCTGCTCGCCGAGGTGGCCGGGGGCTTCCAGCCTCCACCAATGTAGGTCGACGAACGTCCTGCACGAACGTGACGCAACAGAGCCGATCCACTGGGAAGAGACGGTCGCCTGCTTGATCCCCCGGACGAGTCCATCTGGTGGTGGGGATCACTACGGTCCAGGCGTTCCGCGCAGGTCGGATCGACTGGATCGCCAGCTTCCTCGACCCTGAGGTGCACCGCCATCTCGGGCTGCCCTTGCAATCGCCCCCAGAGTGATTCCGCCTCGGAGCGATGAGTTTCGGCGTGGTCGCGATCCTGGGCACTTTCCCCGTCGGCGACGTCCCCACCCGGCGTGGCCTTCGACGGCACCAGCATCTGGGTCGCGAACTTCGCGAGCGACACCGTGACCAAGCTCACCGGCTGATTCGCGTTCATAGCTTGACCGCCGACAGGACGAGGGGCCGTTGCAGGCGGCCCCCTCGCCTCAGCCTCACTCGCGGAGAGCCTCGGAGAGATCATGATGCGGTTCGCGCCAGTGGATGGTTCGAGTCCATCCGCCGAAGAGGAACCCGCGGGCGGAGTTGCCGCCAGTCGATGCGTTCAGGTACTGCGGCTGGCCCGATGCAGTCGGATGGGGTGCGGCAGGCCCTTCAACTCGACGAGTCCGATGTCCACGAATCGTAGCGCCGGGTTCTGTGAGGACCGCACGACGCTGTCACTGACCAACACCTGGCCAGGCCCTGCATGAGAGGCGATCCTGGCGGCGGTATTGACCGTCCGGCCGAAATAGTCGCCATCCTGGAAGATCACGGGGCCAGCGTCGACGCCCGTGTGGGCCGGCGGAAGGCCCGCGGCGGGCACGCCATCGGCCAATTCCAGCGCTGAGACCACGGCTCCGTCGGGGTCGGTGAAGTAGAGCATCACTCCATCACCCAACCACTTGACCGCGCGGCCCCCAGAATCATTCGCGGACCGCTGGACCAGTGCGCCAAGGGTCGCCGCCATGTCCGCAGCGGCCTCGTCTCCCAACTCCTCGGTCAGGCGCGTATAGCCGGAGAGGTCGAGGAAGCACATGGCCGGTGGTTCATCCACCGAATGGTGCAGGCCAGCCTTCTCCAGGGTGGTCTCCACCGCTTCGACCACGTTCCCCATCCAGGTGTGCTCCGAGTGGCCGTGGTAGATCGAGATGAGCGCTTGGTCGATGTAGGCGATGCCCGCAGCGACGGCTTCATTGGCGGCAAGCATCACCTGGGCTTCGCTCATCCCCGACCGAAGGAGTGGGACCTCGATCTGAGCGTGGTAGAAGGTCGACGCTGCCTCGGTGATGCGACGCATGCTCTCGCCCCACACGCGCATCAGTCGCTCGAAGGCCGCGGGGTCTGCCCCGGCCTCGACGGCAATTTTCGCCACCGGGATGAGGTCGAGCACGTCCTCGTGCACAGGATCCTCCGGCTCCGGACGAGCAAACCCCATCGACTCCCGAATGACCTGCAGCAGCTCCAGGCCCAGGCCGCTCTCGACGCTGAGTTCCTGATAAGTCTTCCTCCCGAACCCGCCATACCAGTCCCAGCTGGGGAGGTCCAAGAACGCGAAGGACAGATCCCCGTTTCGCACGGCGGCGCCGATCCCGTCGAGCGGCAGGCCCCCTTCCTCGAGGCCCTGAATCAAGCGCACTCTGCGAACGTCGCCTTCAGAGAACAGCGAGCCAGGCTGGGGGGCGACGAGGATGCCGAGTCCGACCAGCCTATCCACGTAACCGTTGTCGACTCCGGCCCGCCCCGCCAGTGCTTCGCGCGTGAATCCCCCCACGGCCCCGCATGGTAGCGGCTGACCCTACTTGGGAATGAGTTGCACCTTCCGCGCACTTGATCTTGTATCTGCTCGAGACCGCCCTGCGGGTTGGAGGCCCTAGGCGGCGGGACTGAAGCTCCTATCGTGTTGGGGCCGCTGATCGACCTCGGCGATCGCGCCGCGGACCCCTGAACTAGAGGAGGTGTCAGGATGGAACGCACCAAGCCGACCCAGTTAACAGACGAAGACATCGAGACGATCCGTCCCGGGCTGGCCGGGACGTCCGGCCGAGTCCTCGATCGGGCGGAGGATGCCGACGAGACGGATACGGCGGACAGCGACGACGTCGACACCGACAGCGAGGAGACGGCCGACACCGCAGACACTGCAGACACTGCAGACACCACGGACACTGCAGACACCACGGACACTGCAGACACCACGGACACTGCAGACACCACGGACACTGCAGACACCACGGACACTGCAGACACCACGGACAGCAAGGACACGGCCGACGGCGTCGACACCGCGGACTCCGCGTCGCAGTAGGGCGGTCACCACAGCTGTGGCCAGGCCTCGCTCTATGGCTCTCGAACGCTGCGTCGGTGACGCCGGGGCCTTTCTGGCAGACACGTGGGGACACCGACCCTACTATCGTGCGTCCGGCGGCGGGTTCGAGGACTTGCTGACTTTCGACGACGTGGACCGGATGGTCTCCTCGTTGGGACTCCGAACCCCGACTTTTCGCCTCGTCAAAGACGGGGCAAGCCTGCCCGCCTCCTCGTATACGAGATCCGGGCAGATCGGCTCGACCCAGGTGACCGGCATCGCCGACGCCGCCCGGGTCTTCCTCCTTTTTGCCGATGGGGCGACCATCGTCCTGCAGGGGATGCATCGGTTCTGGGAGCCCGTCGCCCGCTTCTGCCGGGACCTGGAGACGGAACTGGGCCATCCGACCCAGGTGAATGCCTACATCACCCCGCCTGGCTCGCAGGGGTTCAGCGCGCACCAGGATTCCCATGACGTGTTCGTGCTCCAGGCATTCGGGCGCAAACATTGGGAGGTGTGGGAGAAGGGGATTCGCCCTGAACTGCCCGGACGGACGCCACCCCCGGTCATCTCCATCGAGTTGCAGCCCGGCGACTGCCTGTACATCCCGGAGGGCACCGCCCATGCCGCCCGCACTCAGGAGACCGTCTCAGGGCATCTCACCTTCGGGATCCACGTCCAGACGTGGGTGGATCTTGTTCGAGATGCCTTCGCCCGTGCGGAAGGGGAAGACGCCTTCCGGGAGCGGATGCCCGCGGGCTGGCATCGGAGCCTGGATTCCCTTTCCCCTCAGGCGGCCGATCGCCTGGCCGAGCTCAGGCGGTGGCTGGGGAAGCTGGACGCGGCCGAGATGGCCAGCGAGATGATCGAGCGATTCCTGACCACGCGGCCTCCGTCTCTGGCCGGCTCGTTGCGAGGGTTGCTGGAGGTGGGCTCGGTGACGGACCAGACTCGCGTGTCCCGGGTCCGCGGCTCCCTGTGCGAGCTGGCGGAACGGAATGGACGGCTGTTCGTGTATCTGGGGGATAGAGAGCTTCGCATGCCGGCGCGGGCAGTCCCCGCCATGCGGTTCGTGGCGCAGAGGGCGGGCTTCATCGTCGGCGACTTGAGTCCCTTCCTGGACGGGTCCAGCCGCCTGGTCTTGGTGCGCCGGCTGATGCGCGAGGGGCTTCTCACGGTCGAGCCGGACCTTTGAGGGCTGATCCTCCTCGCTGCTCGGCGCGATCGCTCGCTCTCGCCGAGCCGATGCACGCCACCGCCTCCACGGTGGCCAACTGGATCCTCCTGGAGCAGCCGGGGCCCTGGGGACACACCGCGCTGCTGGACAGCAGGATTCCGGCGGAGCAGGCCCGGGCAATTCGGCGCCGATATCGTGACCTCCGGATCCGCGTCGTCCTCATCCGCAGGCCGAGCGGGCCCCGCCAGCCGGGTCAGCACCGTTGCTACCTGGCTCACACGGGACCGGACCGTCCGTGGATGGAGAGCCTCACGCTCACCAGCCCGGGAGACCTGTTGGATCTGGGCCTCGAACCCATGGCGGACGGGCGTGCGCCGGACATCGGGTGGATCGACCATGGTCCCCTGTTCCTCGCTTGCACGAACGGTCGGCGCGATCCGTGCTGCGCGGAGCGAGGCCGGCCACTTTTCACCGCGCTCACGCGAGCCTTCAGCGGGACCGTGTGGGAGTGCTCCCACATCGGAGGCGATCGCTTTGCCGGGAACCTCGTCTGCTTTCCCCATGGCATCTACTTCGGGCGAGTGGGGCCAGAGGAAGCCGAGGCCGTGGGCCGAGGCTACGTGGAAGGCCGGCTGTCCCTGGACCACTATCGGGGGCGATCCTGCTATCCGTTTGATGTGCAGGCCGCTGAGCACTTCGTCCGTCGAAGGTTCGATCTTGCAGGGATCGACGCGATCGCGCTCGTGGACCGACAGAAGGAGCCTGATGGCCGGGTTCGTATCACGTTCCTGGCCAGCGGCCGGTCGGTGGCGATCGTCGTGCGCGGACGGCCGGCTCCCCAGCCCCGGCACCTGACCTGTCACGCTACTCGGCCGTCACGTCCCCCCATGTACGAAGTCCTCGAGGTGACGGGGGTCCCTTGAAGGGGGCACGGCTCGACGCGCTGCTGGCCTCCTGTTCTGGGAAGAACGCCGAGGCGGATCATTTGGGCATTGCGGAGCCGCCGCGGATACCCAGCGGTGGCCGGTTCGGCTGATCACTGTGCCCGCCTCAGGATGATCGCGAAGTTCCTCGGCGACTCCTTGGAGGAGATCGAGGTCGAGACCGTTTCGACGGGCGGCGCCTGCCGAGTCGGGTGCTGCCATGACTGGTCTCCTCTCGGTCTTCTCGCTCTTCACGGCCGATGGTCAGGGGCGCACGGCATAGACGGCGTCGAGCGGCCCCTCCCAGACCCTCGTGACGGTGCCGAATCCTGCCTGCTCGGACAGTGCGCGGAGGTGCCCCTCGGGAAGCCCGGCGGCACCCAGCGCAGCTCCGCCTTCTGCGAGCGACTGGGGGGTGCAGTGCAGAAGGCTGAAGCCGTAGATCAGCGCCCCCATGGGAGCGGGGTCATCTTCGGGGAGTCCGTGGCTGTTCAGCTCGTCGATCAGGAGCACGCCGTCGTCTTCCAAAGCCGCTCGCGCGTTGCGCAGGAGTGCGAGGGGGTCGCTCGTGTCGTGCACGACGGCGAACATGGTGATCACGTCATAGCGGCCGGGGATCTCCTTGACCGCATCTGCTTGCGCGAACCGCACCCGGTCCTCCACGCCGGCCTGGCGTGAGGTCTCTTTGGCGCGTGTGATGTTCGGCGCGTGGATGTCGAACCCGGTCGCCTGCACCGATGGGAACGCCTCGGTGATCCGGATGGGCGCGATCCCAGTCCCCGTCCCCACGTCGGCGAGGAGCGCGCCCTTGCGCAAGCGCTCCTCGAGGCCCGGGACGGCCGGGATCCACTCCTGGACCAGTTGGTGATTGAAAGCTGGACCGGTCAGGCGCTCGAGGCCGTTCCAGAACTCGTCACGGTAGTCCGCGAGGCTGATCCCTCCGCCGTCGTGGAAGGACCGCTCGATTAGGTCGAGCGTGCCTAGCATCTCGCGTACGAGCTGGTACAGGCCGCCGAGGAACGCGAGCCCTCCCTCGTCGGCGGGCACGGGGATGTGCTCGAGCGGTAGCGCGTAGCGTCCGCTGGCGCGATCGCGTGTCACGTAGCCAGCAGCTACCAGGCCGTTCGCCCATTCGCGTACGTACCGCTCCTGCAGATCGGTTGCCGCGGCGAGCTCCTCGCTCGTCGCTGCCTGGCCGGCCAGGGCCTTGAACAGGCCGAGCCGGTCGCCCAGCACGCAGAACGCGGTCACCATGGCGCCGCTGACGTCGGCCACCGCCTTCCCGACGAACTCCTCCACGCGCGCTTCGTCGATCGTTGGTTGCTGCTCGATCGGGGACATCACCGCCCTCCTCGTCTCCAGGACGAACATTCTCGGGTCCAACCCGATCACGTGGGGTCGGACTGGTCTCTCGGACATGGGGCCAGACTTTCACGGCGTGCCGCACCGAGTATCGGTGAGCTCACCTATTTCGTGGAGGAATGTTTCCGAATGAGCCTGAGGGCGTCGGAGCGGTTCCTGGCCCCGAGCTTGGACAGGATGGAGGCGACATGATGCTCGACGGTCTTCCGGCTGAGGTAGAGGGGTTCGGCGATCTCGGGGTTGGAGAGGCCTTCCTCGAGGAGCCCGAGCACTTCGGTTTCGCGCTTTGTCAGCGTTCCGACGCCCTTCGGCCCGAGCCGGGCCGCCTTCACTCCCAGCTCGCGGAGAACCGCCGCCGCCGCGTCGGCACCCGCTCCGGCACCAAGATTCTCGAAGACGGCCAGCGCGGCGCGTGCTTCCGCGGCGGCGACCTCCGGTTCGCTCGTTCTCAGCACGGCGGCGAGGATCAGTCGTGTCCCCGCCGTCTCGTACGGCATCCCGAGGCGTGAGAATTCCGCGATCGCCGTGTGGAGATCCTCAGGGCGACCGAGTGCCCGCCCGAGCAGCCGGTGGCCCCGGGCACGCACGAGTCCGGACGATCGAGCGGCACCCTGTTCCGCCAGCGCGCGTCCGTGAGCGGCAGCTTCGTCGGTGTTGCCCTGCGCGATCTCCGCCTCACCGAGCAGCTCGAGCAGCACCGCCCGGTTGAGGAAATCGGCACCGTCCAGGCCCCGCCGCGCCACCGCCGTCGCAAGCACGGGAGCGCCCCGCGCGAGGTGGATCGCCACGGCCACAGGAGCGGCCGGACTCTGCGCGTCCAAGCCCTCGATCAGGTCCTCGGCCTCCTCGAGCCGACCCTGCGCGAACCGAAGTGCGGCCAGCGTCGCTCGTGCGTTCGCGTGGAGGGGCCGCTGCGATGTCTCGGCCTCGCGCATCGACGTCGCGAGTTGCGATTCGGCCTCTTGCCAGTCGCCGGTCGCGATCAGGATCGCGCCGTAGTGCACGCGGCAGTAGAGGTACAGGAACGGGCAGCCGTATCGCTGCGTGAACCGATCGGCGGCCCGGATCCACTGCACCGCGCGTTCGAAGTCGGCGCAGCGGGTGCACGACCCGACCATGTTGCAGCTGGTGAACACGACCGTGTCGAAGTTGCCGCCTTCCCCGCCGAGAGACCCCGCCATCGCCTCGTCGAGCAGCGCCACGCCTTCGTCGATGCGTCCCTGGGACACCAGGGTCGATCCGAGCTGCGCCGGCGCGCACAGTTCCAGATCGAGGTCAGCTGATTTCCGGGCGATCGCCAGGGCCTCGCGCGTGCGCCCCTCAGCAGCAGCGGGATCGCTTGCCTCGCCAGCTTCGAACAACTCGATCCATCCGCCGAACTCCTCGAGCGCGTTCTCCTCAACCAGGCGCTTTGCACGGGCGAGCCATCCCGCTGCCGCGGCGGCGTTTCCGACGTTGGCGTCGTAATGGATGCTCAAGCCGAGCGCTAGGTTCACGGCCTGAGCGTGCTCCGCCCGGCGCCGGAAGCCAACGTACGCACGCTCTCGATACTCGACGGACGGCTGGGTCTCGCCGAGCCACCACAACGCTTCCCCCAGGCCCGCGAGTGCCTCCGGCGTCTCCTCGCGCTCAAGCGCAGCACGGAACGAGTCGTGCGCGTTGAGCCAGTCACCCGCCCTGAGGGCCTCTGCGCCGGCAGCGAGAGAATCTTCTCGGGACCCCTCCACGGCGTCATGCTACGACCGGTCATCCTCGACCAACGGTGATGAGGCACGGGGGCCTGGGCGCCACTCGGGCGCTGCGTGGAGCCCGCAGTCAGAGGGCCATTCAGCAGCGGAGGCGGACGGGAATCGAACCCGCCTGAGAGCTCTCGCCCTCACACCGGTTTTGAAGGTAGGTCCGGCGCTGCTGTCCCCATTGGACCTGCGACCAGGGACTTTGTCTTCAGACACCGCCCTCGAGCCAGTAAAGACTTGTGAGGCCGATCCAGCTCGAAGACTTGTCCGGCGGTTCAGGGTCAATGTCAGCAAGAGGTCCTGCGCGCGGGGGGTGGAGATCGCCGTGGACAGCGCTGACGTCGCTGATCGGCCAGATTGATGCTACGCGGTATAGGCGAATCGCGAGACCTCGGTGCCCCCAGCGTCTCTGAGGATCGCGATGTCGCCCGTGTTGTTCCAGACGGCCTGGTGGCGCCCCCAGTGGAGGTTCTCGGCGTCGTCGGGTCCGGTTCCGGTCCACACTTTCACTGTCGCGCCCGGGGCGAGCGTCAACGCCGCGAATCTGTACGTGTGCTGCGCCGCGTCCTGGAGAGTCCAGCGGTCGAGATCCGCGGAGCCCGTGCGGTCGTTCTCGATCAGGACGTATTCGCCCTGCGGCTCCGGCCCTTGTGGATCGAAGAGAACCGTGACGATTCGGACGTTGCGGCTCCCCGTCGGTGGCAGGTGCCAAACGCGCAGGCGCGCCATGTGTCCCGTAGTGTCGAGCGACTCGACTCGCACCACAATCGAGGGTGACGGCGAGACGAACTCGCCACCCGCGCTGAGAATGCCAACCGGATTCGACCTCAGCATCCGGACGAGACCATCCGACCGGATCTCGTGCACGATCACCCTCGAGTTCAGTCCCCGATCCCACCCGGACCGCTCGCGGAACTCGACCGTGTACGTGCTCGAGGCAGCCGGGTCCTCTCGGCTCGTTCCGGCGAATTGGACCATCAGGTAGCCGTCGACGTCCGGTCGGTTCACGGACGCCAGCGCAAGAGTCTCAGGCGGGCCGACGGCCGGGAACGAGCGGATCCGCGACCGATGCAGCCAGCCGAGCCGCTTCCTTGAGACGGCGTTCAGGCTCGGTCCGGACTTGCGGTTCATCGCGTCCTGGAACGACGAGACGTTCATCGCGCTCATGATGTCCGTGAAGTCGCAATACGCGCCCGGCCGGCCGTCCCCGAGAGCGCAGGGCGCCGGCTCATCGCTGAACGAGTGGTCGAGACCGAACTCGTGCCCGAGCTCGTGGAACATGAACGTCGGTTCGAGCGGTGTCGTGTCCGCGTACACGAACGTCACCCCGCCGCCTGCCTGGCCGTGGTCGTTGCCGCCGCCGTTGAGGACGACGACCTTGTGATCGAAGTCGTTCAAGCGAGCGTTCGCGGAGCGGGCAGCCTCGATGCCCCAGTCGAAAGCCCTCTGCCGCTGAGCGGATCCGCCAATCGCCATAAGCTCGGTGCTCGTGTGGGGAATCTCGAAGAAGCCCAGGACCGCTGTGCCTCCCAAGCCACCGACGCCGTAGGACATGTCGCGCCAGTAGTCGTATGCGCTCTCTGTTCCGGCTCCGGCTTCAGTGAAGAACTGGTCGTAACGGTCCCGCGAGGTCGCTGCTGGTGGGAGATCTTTGAGGTTGCAGAGTAGGATCGCCCACCGTCTGGGCGGGGCCGAGTAGAGCGCGAGCAGGTCGGCCGGGACGTCGCGCCAGGTCGAGATGCCCGGCTTGAGCAGGACGATCCCGTAAACGACGCCGGCGCCGTGGTCCGCCTGGTTGAACGTCGGGAAGCCTGCGGCGAAGCCTTCGCGCGCCGAATAGTCGTTCGCGGCGCGCATCATTGCGGGCACGTCGTTGATGTCCGGGTCGCCCAGGTCGGACCGCAGCACGTCGCGCCATTCTGTCGTCCCAGACTTCATCAGGATCGTGCCGTACACGACGCCCTGCCCATGGTCGGCCTGCTCGCAGTTGGGGAAGGCCGCCGGGTAGCCCTGCTGGCCCGCGTAGGCATCGGCTGCACGGAACAGCCCGGGGACGTCCTCGATGTGGAAGATGTTGTACTCGGATCGTGGCACGTCGCGCCATTCGGCTTCTGTGTCGCGGAGGAGGATCGTTCCGTACACGACCCCGTCTCCGTAGTCGGCTTCATGGAAGTTCGGAAAGCCCGCGAAGAAGCCGTGTACGTCTGCGTACCTCTGAACCTCGCGGAATCGTCGATCCTCTGCCATGGTTCCCTCCGGCGGTGGCCCCCTCTCGCCCGCTTGGGTGACTTGGCGGGACGCTTCGAGACCACGCACATTAATCTGGCTTCCGCGCTGCGACAACGAGATCGGCCGAGGAGCTGCGCGCGGGTTCCGAGAGTCCAGCGTTCGTGTGGCTCTCCCGAGCTCCGAGCTCGCCGCGCTACATCGTCGTGGGCGTACTGGATGTCTGAGGGGATGACCGTCCTTATGCGCGCTGTTAGATCGAGGAGGGCTCCTTCCTCGTCTTCTTGATCAGCAAGGTGCAGGTCGTATGCGCGCAAAAGGCGATCGCGGAGCCGTCGGTGATCCTCGATTCCGTGATCGCCAGCAAGAGATCGCCGGTGAGATCTGCGACCGCGAACGGTGCGGAGGTCCGAACACAAACGGTTCTGAGACTCGTCTTCACACCGTCACTTCGGCGATGGGCTGCCCACCAAGCCGGAGCTCAAGAATGGTTCACGTGCGACTCCGCTGCAACGGCTCTCCTTGGCTCGCAGTCGGTGGTTGAGCCACTGTGCTAGCGAGCGCCGGTGGCAACGTTTGACAAGCCCGGATCGTAGGACTTAACTGATTGCCTTCGTCGGTGGCCGCGTCGACGTGCCGAAGGAGCTGGCCGTGGGTGGTGGAGGCAAGGGCGGCAAGGCGAGCTTCACGTCGAACGTCAACCTGAAGAGCGACAACACCGCCACCGTGGACATCCTCGGTCTCGATGACATCGATGTGTCGGCCGAGCTGAAGTTGCCGCAGCCACTGAGGACCGACAGCCGATTGGATATCGACGTTCCCCAGCCGTTCTCTGCCGATCTCAAGACCCGATCCGAGCTGGCCGTCACGCAACCGGTCGTCGCGCAGATGAGCGGCGATGTGTCGCTCGACATCAAGCCGGTGGTGGTGGACCTCTGCTTGCAATTGGGCATGAACAAACTTCCGCCGACATGTGTTCGCCTGCCTCACCATCACCATTTCGGCTTCACCTTGTTCGGGATCGAGATCCTCGGGTTCAACCTGTCCGGCGAACCTCGGTTCATCATCGAGGATGTGTCGCGCCATCCGCAGGTCACGTGGTCCGAGGAGCCGGTCCGTCATTTAGCACCCTCCCGGTTCGCCGCGCAAGAGGCGGGCGGCGAAGGCCTGGGGATCCGGATCGGAGGTTGACATGGCTCCTCGGGCGGCTCACTCACAGGAGCTCCTGGACCTCTCCGAGGAAGAGCCGATCGTCCTGGCCGGTGAGCCCGAGTCGCTTGAAGGGGAGCTGCCCCTGCGGAACCCGGGCGACAAGCGGACCGTCCTCCGCAGTGCCCGCTTCCGTCCGGACCTCGTCAACGAGCGGGGGGACGTTCTGGCCGGGAGGGATCACGCCATCCGACCGGTGGTCCTTCGGCCGGGGCAGGCGCGCCGAGTCAGAGTCACCCTGGGCATCGAGCCTCACACGCCGCCTGGGGAATACCGGGGCGAAATGGAGGTCTCCGGACAGGTCCGTCCGGTGCTCGTGCACGTGACCGAGACGATCCTGCTCGATGTATCGCCCACACCCGTGGTGGTCCAGAACCGGCCAGGAGAGGTCATGAAGAAGCGGGTGGTGTTCACGAACGGCGGCAATGTCCCGCTCACCATCAACGAGATCGGCGGCGTGCCGCTCGATGACGAGTTGCTCGAATGCCGCTCGCTGCGAGCCGCGCTGGAGTCATGGGAAGACGGAGCAGGGACGGTGGAGGGCTTCCTTGCCGAATCGATCCGGCAGGCCCGCGAGGCGTTGAGGCAGGCCGGGGTGCTGCGCGTGCACAATCCCACGCCGCTCACACTGGCGCCGGGGGACGTCCGCGCGGTCGAGCTCGAGATTCGCGTGCCCGACGGCCTGGACAAACGCACTCGGTATCTGGGCTCGGCGGCCCTGTACACGACCGATCTGGAGTTCGTCGTCGTGCCCACGAGCGAGCGGGAGGCATCGAGGACGAGCGGATCGAAGAGGACGTGACCATGCATGCGGCGATGACCGAAGACATTCGCTCATGGGGCCGGTGCGCCGGATGCGGTCGGCTATGGCGGTCCCGGGCCGGGGGCCTGGGCGACGTGGCCACGACGATGGGTGACGTCATCAGGAAGGTGCTCGGCGGGGTGGGTCAAATGGCCGGTGCCAGGACCAACGAGTGCTCGTGCGACGACTGCGGGCACGCGGCGCACGACTGCTCGTGCCGCTGCTGCGTCTCCGATGCAGACCTGCTGATCTACACGCGGCTCGGCGAGCGACGGGTGATCCCCGTCAACGTCGAGAACACCCGGCGGCGGGAGCGAGACGTGGAGGTGTCCCTCAGCTCGTTCACGACCCTCGGCGGGAAGCCCCTCGACATCCAGGGAGAGCTGCAGCCACCCACCTCGTTCACGCTGGGTCCGTGCGAGGAGCGCGAGGTCACCATGCTGCTCGCCGTCACGGAGGCGCCCGAGGAGGAAGGCAAGAAGGAGAAGCCGTCGCGGGCGTCGGATCTGGAAGAGCGGAGGAAGCTCCCGGACGTCGACGAATGCCTGGTCGGCTACGCGAATCTGAGCATCACGGGCTGCAACCTGCGCCCCGTCAGGATCGCCACGGCGATCCTTCCTCGAGACTGCGCATCGTACTCCGTGGGCTGTGGGTGCGGGTGCTGTTAGGCGGCTCGGTGGGGTGCCGGACGACTTGCTTTCCCGGTATCTGGACGAGTGCCATCAGCTGGTCCTGGAGCAGCTGAACGAGATCATCCCCCGGAACCGGTACTGGCCGATCCTGTATGGCCCAATGCTCGAGTACCCCCTTCGGCTCGGGAAGGGATTTCGACCGTCCCTGTGCATCGCTATGTGCCGGGCATCGGGCGGCCGCCTCGAGGACGTCCTCCCCTCGGCTGCCGTGCTCGAGATGTACCACAACGCGTTCTTGCTCCACGACGACGTTGAGGACGGCTCCCTCATGCGACGTGGACAGCCCACCCTCCATCGCCTCTACGGTGTGCCCATCGCCGTCAACGTCGGGGACGGGATGCACGCGCTGTGCCTGGAGCCGCTCCTCGGCAACGCGAGGCTCCTTGGTCTCGGAAAGGCCTTGGCGATCATGCGGATCGTGTCTCGGATGGCCCGAGAGTCCGTGGAGGGGCAGGCCATCGAGCTCGACTGGGTGCGCAGATCGGTCTGGGAGCTCCGCGATCGCGACTACTGCGTCATGTCGTACAAGAAGACCTGCTGGTACACGTTCATCACTCCGATGCAGATCGGGGCCCTCATCAGCGGATCCGACGCCGCACGGCTCTCGCTCATCCGGAAGTTCGCCACCTCCCTCGGGATCGCCTTCCAGATCCAGGACGATCTCCTCAACTTGCTGGCGGACGAGGGACGATACGGCAAGGAGATCGGTGGGGACCTGATGGAAGGGAAGCGGACGCTCATCCTTCTCCACATGATGCGAACGGCCAGCGAGGCGGACCGATCCGCCGCAGCTCGCATCTTCACGCGACCGCGGACAGATCGATCGGAAGGAGACATCGAGTTCCTGTACGGCCTCATCCATCAGTACCGGAGCGTGGAGTACGCACGGTCGTTCGCCGATCGGCTGGCGCGGAAGGCCGAGCGGACCCTCGGCGGGTTCTCGTGGATGTCGTCATCGGTGCACCGATCGTTCCTAAGGGAGATGACTGAGCATGTCATCACACGCGACAAGTAGGAGGCAACGTGAGCAGCTCTCCAGGTGAGATCCGTCGATGGATGCAGCACCTGGTGGCGCGCTCCATCGAGGAGCAGGTTCGCGGGGCGCAGCGATATGGTGAGCTGATCAGGCGTGTGGCGCGGGGGGACCTCGACGAACAGTCTGTTCGTTCACGGTATGCCGAGTTCATGCGCGAGGAGACGGGCAGATACGTCCGCAATGTCGTGTCGCTCGGCCTGGCGTACTACGACAACCTGCTCGAGGCAGGGTGGGACTACGGCAACCGATTCTTCGATCGGTTGCTGGGGGAGGAATCTGGCGAGCGGAGCCAGGGCGTCGTCCGAAGGGTCGCAATGGACCTCCGCGCACCCATCGGAAAAGACGCGGTCGGCTCGTTCGTGATGCAGAACAAGCGGACCGATCCGGTGGACATCTCGTTCATCGTCTCCGAATTCTCCGGTCCCGATGATGGCCGCCTCTTCAGGCCACCGCTTCGGATCACGCCCCCTAGGTTCAGCATGCCACCGCGATCCGAGCAGGCGGTGGAGATACGGGTTCCCGTCCTTTCGGGCTTGTTCGAACCCGGGAAGCCCCACACGGCCACCGTCGCGGTTCGAGGGCAAGAGGCGCTGGAACTGGTTCTCACGGTGTGGGCGGAGGACGGAGGGACCGCCGCGCGGCGGGCCCGGGGAGCGGCTGCTCGAAAGACCCCGCGGGGCGGGGCCGGGAAGCGCACGACGCCTCCGATCAAGAAGGGGGAGACCCGACCGGCTGCGAAGTCCACAGGCACACGCGGCATGGGGGCCGGGACCCGATCCACCCGCGCCGGCGCTGGCCGCGCCGGTGCCGTGAAGAAGACGGCAGCCTCCCGCGGGGTCGCCAAGAAGTCAGCGACGTCCCGCGGGGTCGCGAAGAGGTCCACGGCGTCCCGTGCCGCCCCCAAGAAGGCGACCGGAAGGAGGACGACCGGTCGTGGGTGAGCGCCCGCCCGCTCCACGGCTGGTGCTGGAGGGCGAGGGGACGCGGCATCGCGTGTTCGTCGCTTGGCGCCGGTTGCTGGTGCTGGAGCCCAGAGGTGTCGACGCCGTGGTGCGGAGCCTGGTGATGGAGGGCCGACGATTCGCGCAGACCGAGGAGGGCCGAGCATGGCTGGAGGTGCTCGCTCGGTTGGATTGGGTTCGGTCGGCTCGGAACCTGTGGGATGCACATCCGCCGGCGCTGGACGCGCCGGACACGGACATGACCCCGTCGGACTGGCTGCACGCGGTCGTGGACGCGCTGACACCCGACGGAGTGGAGGCGGGGCCGCGATGACGCAACCGCCGCCCCTCGTGCAGAGCCAGATCCTCCAGGCCGTAGAGGACGACGACTACCTCTACTTCGTGCTGGGGCTGGTCGCCCTCGCAAGAGCGTTCCTGGATGCCCTGGGGGAGGGACCCGCGACCATCAGCGATCCAGCGACACCGACAAGATCATCTGCGGACGATCCGGGCTCCCTGCTCATCTGAGCAACCATGTCCGGCGAGCCGCTCGAGCAGGTCATCGACCGCGTGGACGGCGTTCGCAGCAGCCCGGTCCCGGTTGGCCCTGGCGCCTCCTGGGAGAAGGAGTGGTTCCACTTCGCGATCCTCGGGCAGCGCGCGGACACCATCTTGAACCTGAGCTTCGGCGGCGACGCTCGCCCGGCCGCCGCGCCGGGCGAGCGGGTCGCTAGGACGATCCTGCTGGTGCACGACCACGAGTGGGAGGGAGGGATCGAAACCACGCCCGAGCGCGACGTCGTGATCGGCTCGGGCGTGCGGGTTCAGCTCGGCCACAACGTGGTGCGGTTCGAGGGCGGTCGGTTTGTTCTGTCCTCGGCCCTGGAA
>JBKPAF010000022.1:0-45323 GCA_046726275.1 Actinomycetota bacterium | reverse complement strand
CTGGACGGACTACTTCAAGCCTGAGCACACCCAGAAGTACCCGCAGCTCCACGACCTCTTTTGGAATGCCACCAAGGAAGCAGGCATCGCCAAGAAGGCGCAGGACCCGGCCCAGGGTCAGAAGCTCCTCGACCTGATCGGCGAGATCGACAAGATCTTCTGGGAGACGAAGAAAGCGGCCTGACCTAGTCCCTCAGGCCCTTCTTGCGGGCCCACTCGTCGAGGAGGTTGTAGGCCTCTTCCTTGTCGATCGGTCCTCGCTCGAGTCGTTCCTCCAGCAGGTAGGCCAGGGCCTCCCCAACCAACGGGCCCGGCTTCAGGCCGAGGTGCTCCATGACCTCGTTGCCGTCGAGAGGCGGGCGGATCTGTTCGAGGTTCTCCTGCTCAGCGAGCCTAGCGATCCGGAGCTCGAGGTCGTCCTGCAGGGCGGCGAGCTGCTTGGCCCGGAACGGGTTCTGGGTGGTGCAGTCGGCCCGGACGAGCTGGTTCAACCGATCCAGCAGGGGACCGGCCTCCCGCACGTATCGACGAACCGCGGCATCCGTCCACCCAAGGCGGTAGCTGTGGAAGCGCAGGTGCATCTCGACCAGCCTCACCACGTCCCCAACGACGTCGTTGGGATACCTCAGGGCCCGGAGACGGGTCTCGGCCATGCGCGCTCCCACGACCTCGTGATGGTGGAACTGGACCCCGTCCTCGGTGACCTTCTTCGTTCCCGGCTTGCCGACGTCGTGGAGGAGCGCGGAGAGCCGGAGCACCAGATCCGCTTCACAGTTCTCCACGACCACCAGGGTGTGCTTGAGGATGTCCTTGTGGCGGTGCACAGGGTCCTGCTCGACCTTGAGCGAGGGGAGCTCGGGCAGGAAATGATCGGCCAGACCCGTGGCCACCGAGAGGTCCAGCCCGAGGGCGGGGCGGGTGGCCAGGAGGAGGCGGGACAGTTCGTCCCGGATCCGCTCGGCGGAGATGATCTCCAGGCGCGAGGCCATTGCTCGCATTGCATGGACCACGCTCGGAGCGGGCGTGAGGTCGAGGCTGGCCACGAAGCGGGCGGCCCGGAGCATCCGCAACGGGTCGTCGCCGAAGGACACCTCTGGATCGAGCGGCGAGTCCAGTCTCTTCGCCGCCAGGTCTCGAACCCCGCCGAACGGGTCGACGAACTCCCGGTCCGGGAGCCGCACGGCCATGGCGTTCACGGTGAAGTCGCGGCGCGACAGGTCGACCTCCAGCTCGGATGCGAACGTCACCCGAGGGTGCCGGTCGTCCTCGGGGTAGACCTCCTGCCGAAACGTAGTGATCTCCAGGTCCAGAGGCCCCTTCCTCACGCCGACGGTCCCGAACCTGATCCCTACCAGACGCTTTGCGTCCGCCCACCCATGCACCACACGGATGATCTCCTCCGGCTTCGCGTCGGTGGCGAAGTCCAGCTCCCCACGGCTTTCCCGGCCCATCAACAGGTCCCGTACCGCCCCGCCCACCAGGTAGAGCTGGTATCCGGCCGTGACGAATCGCTCGCCGAGCTCGACGGCCACTGGATCGACCTCGAGGCGGGAGCGCGGGGGGCTGGCGGGGCCAGGGAGGTCTGGGGGGGTCGCGTCGGACGGGGTCATCGCGCCCCGAGCATACCGTCGATGGGTAGAGTGACAGTGACGGATTGACGTAGCCGGCGGTTCGTTGTTTGCCCCCCGAAGACGAAGGGTAGCAACCAAACGTCAGGCCCAGGGAACGAGGAGGCAGCCTCATGCCACAAACCTCGAACGGCAAGATGTCGCGAGCGGAGGCCGGCCGGAAAGGCGGCCTCACCACGAAGCATCGCCACGGCGAAGAGTTCTTCGGCCGCATAGGCCGCATCGGTGGAAAGAAGGGCGGGGACACCACCAAGAGGCGCTACGGCGTGGAGTTCTACCAGCGGATCGGTAGGAAGGGTGGATCCAAGTAGCTCCCGCACCGCCCTGACACTGCCGTAGCTCCAAACCGGGCTTGCTCGCCGTTTTGCCATACTTGCTCCTGCGGTGCGGACCAGCGTTGACGTACACAACTTCCTGATCGAACGCGAGGTTCCCCACGAGGTGTTCTCCGCCCGCGGACGTCTTCGGACTCCGGAGCGGCTGGCTGCTGTCCTCGACCTTCCCCTGGACGAGGTGGGGAAGGTCATCGTGTTCGAGGGTCCCGAGGGGGCCGTGGCGGCGGTCGTCCCGGCCGGAACGGCTCCCGACGTGGGCAAGGTCCGCCGAGCCGCGGGCGATCGGGAGCTCGCCCTCGCGAGCGACGAGCGAGCCTCCGAGCTGACGGAGTACCTGGCCGAGTCCATCCCTCCCGTCGGGCTCCCCAATGGTTTCGGCCTCGTGATGGACCGGTCGCTCGACCGGGACACAGTCCTCTACTTCTCGGGTGGCGAGGCGCGCTCGGTGCTTAAGATCCGCGGCCGTGATCTGGTCAAGGCCGCGCGAGCGAAGGTGGCATCGATCCTTGCCCACGGGAACTCGGCGGGGTCCTCTTCATGAGGACCCGCTTCGAGCACTCGGCGGGCGGGGTGGTCATCCGCCGGAGACAGGACGGCCTGGACGTCGCCCTCGCCGCTCGGAGGACACGTAAGGGGAGCCTGGCCTGGGGCCTGCCCAAAGGGCTCGTGGAGGAGGGAGAGGCCCCCGAGCAGACGGCGATCCGTGAGGTGCAGGAGGAGACCGGACTTCTCGCCAAGATCCTGGAGCCCCTGGGAGACATATCGTACTGGTACGTGTGGGAGGACGAGCGCATCAGGAAGAAGGTCACGTTCTTCCTGATGGAGGCGACCGGCGGCGACGTTTCCGTGCACGATCACGAGATGGAGGAGGTCCGCTGGTTCCCGGTCGAGGTCGCAAGGCGCCGGGCCAGCTACCCCAGCGAGCGAGAGGTCCTCAGCCGGGCCGCTGAGACTCTCACCCGGACCGCCTGATCGGTTCGGGTGCTCACCGAGGCGGTTCTCGGGATCCTGTCGGGGCTGGTCGCTGGCATCCTCGGCGGAGCCTTCGGTGTCGGCGGAGCGATCATCACCACGCCCGCCGTGCGTGTGCTGCTCGGAGCGGAGCCCATCGTCGCCGTCGGCACTCCGTTACCGGTCATCTTTCCGACGACGCTTTCGGGGATGCAAGCGTACCGCCGCGCCGGCCAGATCGACTATCGAGCGGTTCGCTGGGCCGCGCCCCCGGGCGCGTTGGGCGCCGCGGGGGGCGCCTACCTCACGAAGTTCATCGACGCCCGATTCCTCCTACTGGCCACGGCCGCCCTGATCGCATGGCAGGCCCTCCGGGTGGGATGGGGCAGGCCGCAGGAGGAGGGTTCACCCACCGCTCATCCCTCGGAAAGGGCTTTCGTCCTGATGGGGCTGGCTGCTGGATTCTGCTCCGGCCTCCTCGGCATCGGTGGGGGGGTGATCATGGTGCCGATCATGGCTGGAGTCCTGCGTATGCCACTCAAACGCGTGCTGGGAACCTCTCTGGTCATCATCGCCTTCATGGTGATCCCCGGCACCATCGTCCACGCGCTTCTCGGCCACATCGACTGGTCGATCTTCGTGTGGTTGACGTTGGGGGTCATCCCCGGGGCCGCCATCGGGTCCAGATGGGCGATCCGGGCGCAAGAGCGAACCTTGCGATTGACCGTTGGCACGTTCCTTCTGCTGGTGGCGGCGGCCTATGCAGCACTGGAAATCCACGATCTCCTGGGAGTGACCGCGAATGGGCTGGCTAGAATGGCTGCGCGGTGACGCGTCGCCTCCTCACAGGTCCGATCCTTCTGCTGGTCGCGCTCTCCGGGTTGGTTCATGCCTCGCACCCGGCCATGGCGCAGGACGAGCCGTCGCTATCGATGACGCTCCTCTCCCAGCCCGCCTGGACCGGCCAGAGACGCCCGCTCGACCTATCGTTCGAGGCGACCAACACGTCGTCGGTGTCCCTGGACTCCCTGACGGTCGAGCTTCTGATCCTGGCACCCGCTCGATCACGCTCGCTGTTCGAGCTGTCCATCCACTCGGACCCGACCCCCGTCATCGCCGCCTACCCGTTCCCCCAGCAGGGAACGCTCGAACCGGGCGAGCGCCGAACCTTCCGGATCCGACAGGCCATGGACCAGCTCGTGGTGCGGGGGGAGAGCGCCCTGTACCCCCTCCGCGTGGAGCTGCGGTCACGGGATGTCCCCGTGGGGGTGCTCCGCACGCCGACCGTGTTCCTGATCGAACGGCCCCTGGTCCCGCTCAACCTGGCGTGGACGTGGGTCCTCTCGGAACCGCTGCAGTACGACCCGAATGGGGTCTTCAGGCCGGGCACCATCGAGGCCGACGTCGCTCCTGGTGGGCGCCTCGACTCGGTGGTCGAGGCTCTTTCTCGCGTGCGGAATCGGGCGGTGGATCTCGTCGTGTCGCCAACGCTCCTGGACCAGCTCGAACGGATGGCCGGGGGGTACAAGATCGCAGCCGGAAACGGACGCGTCCGAGCCGTTGCACGGGGAACCGGAGGGGCGGCGGCGGCCGAGCACATCCTCGCCCTCCTCCGGGAAGTCACCTCCAGGCGGAACGTGGAGCTTGTCGCCTATCCGATGGGCGACCCGAGCATCCCCGCACTTCTCCGCGCGGGGATGGGGAAGGACCTCGACCGACTGGTGGAGGAAGGTCGACAGGTTGTGGCCTCCGTCCTCGGCCGGTCGACCGTCGACGATGTGGCACGTCCGCCCGGCTCGGCCCTGGACCTCCCGACGCTCTCCAAGATGGCCTCACTCGGAGCCCTGACCGCGGTGGTCGATCCTGGCTTCCTGACGTTTCCCAAGTTCCTCTCGCCGCCGACGGCCAGCCTCGTCTCGGGCTCCACGTCGCTCACGGCCGTGCTACCGGATCCCGAGGTCGAGGAGCTGATCCGAGCGGGGGCACCGGATCCCCGGCTCGCCGCTCAGGTTGCCCTGGGACATCTGGCCTCGATCTGGTTCGAGTTGCCGGGGACCCCTGGTCGGGGCGCGGCGTTGATGTTTCCGGAGAAGCTCGCTGCGCCGCCGCCCTTCTACCCGGCATTCGTGTCCCTGATCAGGTCCTCGCCCTGGCTGCATCCTCAGACTGCCTCGGCGTTCACCACCACGGTCCCCCCCGGTGTGCATCGGCAGGTCCCGGCGAAGGCCTACCCCGTGTTCCCCCCTCCGTACCTCGACAACCTGGAACGCGCGAAGACGTCGCTGGCCCATTTCAGCCGGGCCATCCAGGGCGCCGATCCGCTGATCGACCGGCTCCGACACAACCTTCTTCTCGCCGGCAGCGGCGCGTTCTTGACCGATCCCGCACCGGGGCAACGGTTCATCGGCTCCGTCGACCGGACCGCTCGGCGTGTGTACGACCACATCGGCATCGGGACGAGCGTGGTGACGCTCACCTCGCGCGCCGGATTCATCCCGGTAACCCTCGAAAACGGCTCCGGGTATACCGCAACGGTGGTGCTGCAGTTCATCAGCGACCGGCGCCTGGAGTTCTCGGGCGGGGACGCCAGGACGGTCGTGCTCCCACCCACCGACAAGACGCTCACCATCGGGGTGAAGTCGTTGGCGAACGGCCGCATACCCATCCGGGTTCGCCTGGTAACTCCCGGCGAGTTCTTCCCTGAAGTCATCGCCGAGCGTGGCCTGGTCGTCAGGTCGACCGCCTACAACCGCGTCGCCCTCATCGTCACCATCGGGGCGGCGTTGTTCCTCCTGGCCTGGTGGGGAAGGAGGTTCCTGCCTCGGCGGAGGACGTGAAGCCTCCCGAGGTTCCTGAGGAGGCGGGCCAGAACCCTCAGGAAGCGGCGGGCGAGGCGGGCGTCGACACGACCCGGTCCTTCGTCCGGCACTCGGCCGTCATGTCGGTGGGGACTGGCCTGTCCCGACTGACGGGTTTCCTCCGCGTGGCGGCGATGGCCTTCGCCCTGGGAGTCACGGAAAGCCGCCTGGCCGACGCCTACAACGTCGCCAACACCACTCCGAACATCGTCTACGAGCTGGCCGTGGGCGGGATCCTGGCCTCCGTGTTCATCCCGGTGTTCGTGGAGCGGCTGGACGGGATGGGCCGGGAGCAAGCGTGGCACACGGCTGGGGCCGTCCTCACCTTCACCCTCGTGGTCCTTTCCGGGGCGATGGTCCTCGGCATCCTCGCGTCGGGGTTGATCATCCGCGCGTACACCGTGGGGGTCGGCGGCCCCGAGGTCGAGGCCGCCCGGGAGTTGGCCGCCTTCTTCCTCAAGTGGTTCATGCCGCAGATCGTCTTCTACGGCCTGGGGGCGGGCGTGGCCACCGGCCTTCTCAACGCGCACCGCAAGTTCGCTGCTCCGATGTTCGCGCCCATCCTCAACAACCTGATCGCCGTGGCCACGTTCCTCCTCTTCGCGGCCCTCACGCCCTCCGGAGTCACCCCTTCCGCGGTGGGCATCTCGACCCTTCAGAAGTACGTGCTGGCAATCGGGACGACGCTCGGGGTCGCGGCGATGTCGCTGGTCCTGTGGCCATCCCTGCGCCGGATCGGGTTCCGGTGGCGGTGGACGCTGGACCTGAAGGATGCCGGGGTGCGCCAGATCCTGCGCTTGGCGCGGTGGGCGATCGTGTACGTCGTGGTCAATCAGCTCGGGTATCTGGTGGTCATCGGGTTGGCCACCCGCCAACAGGGTGGATACACCGCCTACACGTCGGCCTTCATCTTCTTCCAGCTGCCGTACGCGATCTTCGCCGTCTCGATCATGACCGCGCTGCTCCCATCCCTCGCGTCGAGGTGGACGGACGGGGACGTCTCGATGTTCCGGTCCCAGGTCGCCCAGGGGCTCCGAGGAACCGCGTTCATCGTGATCCCGGCCGCCTTCGGCTACCTGGCCCTGGCCGTGCCCATCGTCCGACTGCTGCTCGAGCACGGGGTCACGAAGGCCCAGAGCACCGAGCTCTTGGCCGCCGTGCTGCGAGCCTTCTCGATCGGGCTGTTCTCCTTCTGCGCCTTCCAGCTCTTCCTGCGGGGCTTCTACGCCATGCAGGACACCCGGACCCCCGCCCTGATCAATATCTTCGCCGTGGGCCTGAACACTGCAGTCAACTTCCTCTACTTCCGATACCTAGACCTGGGAGTGGAGGGACTGGCCTTGGGACACGCCACCGCCTATACGTTCGCCGCCGTCGTGGCGGTCGTCATCCTCCGAAGGAGGCTGGGGGGGCTGGAGGGACGCCGGCTCCTGCCGGCGCTCGGCCGGATCGTGTTGGCTGGCCTCGCTACCGGGGTGGTGGCCTACGTGGTGGCCCGCTCGCTCGGAGTGGCGTTCGGCACGGCCAGCCTGGGGCCGCAGCTCCTCCAGGTGGGTGGAGGGCTGGTCGCCGGCGCCTTGACGTTCCTCGCCCTGGCCGCGGCGTTTCGGATGCAGGAGCTCACGGTGATCACGCAGATGGTTCGAGCCAAGGTGGCCCGGCGATGAGGTCCCTCCGGCCGCGCCAGATCTCCTGGAAAGACCAAGCCGGATTCTTCCTGAGCGGGATCCTGGTCCGATTCCTCATCCTGCTGGGGTTGTTCGGATTGGCGGCCTACGACACGACCCAGGTGGTGATCGCTCAGATCAAAGCCCAGAGCGTGTCGCGGGCTGCGGCGCTGGCGGGCTCGGATACCTATTACCGATCCAAGAGAGCGGACCTGGCCGAACGAGACGCGCTGATCGCTGCTCGCGAGGTCGACCCCGCGGCGACGATTCTGTCCTTCCGCGTTCTCAACAATGGGATGGTCATCGTGGAGGCCCAGAAGCCCGCCAACACGCTGCTGGTCAAGCGAATGGGCATCATCAAGAAGTACAACCTCCAGAGGGCCACGGACCAGGAGATCCGAACCCAGTAGTGCGATCCCGTCGTCGATCGTCACCTCACGGTGCAGCCGGCGGCCCGCACTAGACTGGCGCTCCATGGAGGCCCCAGCCCCGAACCGCAGGCTGGCCGGCCGGTACGTCCTCGACCAGCTCATCGACACCGGGGGCATGGCCGTGGTGTGGCGGGCTCGCGATGAGGTGCTGGCCAGGACGGTAGCGGTGAAGATCCTCCGCGATGACCTCGGCAGCGACCCCGAGTTCGCGAAGCGCTTCCAACGTGAGGCGGTGGCGGCGGCTCGGCTGACCCATCCCACCATCGTGAGCGTGTACGACACGGGCATCGACGGCGACGTCTCCTTCATCGTCATGGAGTTCTCCGAAGGCCGGAACCTCCGAGAACTGATGGAGGAGCGCGGACCGATGGAGCCGGAGGAAGCTGCCCCGCTCGTGGGGCCGGTCCTTGTGGCCCTCGGCTACGCGCACGCGAACGGCATCATCCACCGCGACATCAAACCGGCGAACATCCTCGTGGCGGACGACGGCAGGGTGCAGGTGACGGACTTCGGCATCGCCAAAGCCGCCTTCACCGGACACGACCTCACCACCACCGGCAAGGCGTTGGGCACCGTCCGGTATCTCTCGCCTGAGCAGGTGCAGGGATCGGAGGTCGACGGTCGCTCGGACCTGTATTCCGTCGGGGTCGTCCTCTACGAGCTGCTGACGGGCCGCGCCCCCTTCCAGGCGGAGAGCGACATGGCCGTGGCCCTCATGCGGCTCAGCCAGGACCCCGTCCCCCCTCGTGCCTACCGGGGAGGGATTCCACGGGAGGTCGAGGGAGTCGTGCTGAGGGCTCTGGCCCGGCAGCCTGGAGACCGCTTTCAGTCGGCTGAGTCGATGCTGGGCGCGCTGGAACGAGCGGTCGGGAGCACGGACCTGTCCGCCACCAAACCCTTTCGGGTTCATCCCGCCGGGCTGGTTCACCGAGCGGAAGAGACGCCCGGGCCCGTCCCGACCGCCTCGGTCTTCCGTTCCTGGATGCTCATCCCATTGATCGTGGCGCTCCTCGCGGCGGCAGCGATTGCCGGGGGGCTGGCCCTGGGTCGGCTCGAGCTGGGAGGTCCGCTCGGCGTCCGGGCCGCTCCCCAGAGCCCCGGGGCGAACTCGAAGAGCCCGTCGAACATCCCGATCGAGCGAGCAGAGGACGTGGATCCCCAGGGGAGCGACGGCGCCGAGCACCCGGAGGAGACCGGGCTGGCCATCGACGCAGATCTCTCCAGCGCCTGGGGCACGGACCACTACAACTCGGCTGAGTTCGGAGGCCTCAAGGACGGCCTGGGACTCTTCGTGGATCTCGGAGAAGAGGCCCGCGTCGAACGGATCATCCTTCGCAGTCCTATCGAGGGCTGGAGCTTCGAGATCAGGGCGGTCTCGGATCCGAGCGAGACGGGCGTGGCCATACCGTCCACGGATGGATCGACGACGTTCACCGTCGGCTCGGAGGGACTGTTGAGCATCGACCTTGAACCCTCGGAGACCACCGGCCTCCTCGTCTGGATCACCCGCCTGGGGGCTGATGACGGGCGGTTTGCCGCCTCCATCGCGGACCTCAAAGTGGAGGGAACAAGGTGAATCCGCCCTCCGCGATGGACGGGAAGCGCCGGCCCGGGGGACCTCCTAATGCGTCCCGTCGACCCTCTGGGGAACCCACCGACGGCGAGCTGGTCCACGTCTTCCAGGGTGGCGACGAGGGGGCCTTCGTCACGCTCATGCAACGCCACGAGCGCCGCGTCTACAATCTCGCCTACCGCATGCTGGGCGGTCCGGAGGACGCCCGCGACGCCACGCAGGATGCCTTCCTCTCCTGTTTCCGCCACCTCCCCACCTTCCGCGGAGAGTCTGCCTTCTCCACCTGGCTCCATCGAATCGCCGTCAATGCCTGCTACGACCTGGTGCGGCGCCGGAAGCCCGCAGCAAGCCTGGAAGGTGACCTGGTCGAACCGCCAGCCACCGGGGATCACGCGGACCGGGCCGCTGCGTCCGCCGACGTCCAGCGGGCCCTGCTCCAGGTGCCTCCGGAGTTCCGGGTCGTCCTGATCCTCCACGAGCTCCAGGACTTGCCTCTGGAGGAGATCGCGAACGCGCTGGATATCCCTCTCGGCACGGTGAAGTCCCGGCTCCATCGGGGACGGGTGGCCCTCGGCCGAGCCCTCCAGGGAGAGGAGCCAAGGGAACCCCAAGCCGTCCCCGCCCCGTCCAAGCCACCGATCCCATGACGAACGACAACCACTCTCCACTCGATCACCCCGACGAGCTCCTCGTCGGCTACGTCGACGGCTCCGCTTCCGCGGAGGAACGCCGGGCGGTCGACGCCCACCTGGTCAGTTGCTCACAGTGCAGGGAAGAACTGGCCCTGGCCACCAAGGCCCGGACCGCGCTCGGGTCGCTTCCCGAGCTGGAGGCTCCCGGACTGGCGGCCGGAGGGATCGAGGGGCTCCGCGCGGCAGACGCAAGGGACGACCTGGCCGCTCGGCGGGAGACCAAGCGGGAGGGGCGGCGAGCCCGACAATGGCAGGCCTCGTGGGTAGCCCTCGGTGGCGTGGCCGCCGTCCTGGTCTTTCTCGCCGTTCTCCCCTTCGTGCTGAACCGAGGGGGGGCCGACATGGTGGCAGGCGGTGTGCAGAGCGCCCCCGAGGCCACACCGGCCCCCGCCCCCCTCTACCCGGGAGTGGTGAACCGCGGCTTCGCCTACGACCAGGACTCCATCAAGGCGCTGGTCCAGGAGCTCGCTGGTGAGAAACGGACCAGCGGCTCCAATCCCCTTTCCTCCGCTCCGGGGATGAGGGCCGCGGACGCCTCCTCGGATCAGGTGGTTCGGTGCGCGATCGAGGGGACCGGCCTGCCGTCAGACACGGTGCCCATCTACCTGGAAGAGGCGACGTACGAGGGAACGCCCGCCTACGTCGTTGCCGTCCGGACCGAAGGCGGCGCGAGAGCGCACCTTCGCGTCTACGCGGTCAGCCAGGAGGGCTGTACCTTCCTGTTCGAGGCGGACCAACCCCTCTAGCGCGGCCCCGGCCGGCGCCTCGCGAAGGAACAGGGGGAGGTCGGTCGATGTTCCTATGGGACAATGACCGCCGTGGAAGAACGAGACGTCGTGATCCTGGGCTCCGGCCCCGCCGGGCTCACGGCTGCTCTGTACGCCGCTCGGGCCAACCTGAAGCCACTGGTCCTGAAAGGCATCGACGCCGGGGGCCAGCTGATGCTTACCACCGAGGTAGAGAACTACCCGGGCTTCCCCGACGCGATCCTCGGCCCGGAGTTGATGGAAAGATTCGAGAAGCAGGCCGCGCGGTTCGACGCCGAGCTCCTGCACCAGGAGGCCACGCGGGTCGATCTGTCCTCGAGACCCTTCGGGGTCTGGTCCGGCGACGAGGAGTGGCGGACTCGCACAGTGATCATCGCTACTGGCGCGCGGGCGAACATGCTCGGCCTGGATTCGGAGCGCCGGCTCCTCGGCCACGGCGTCTCCACGTGCGCCACCTGCGACGGCTTCTTTTTCCGGGGACAGGAGCTGCTCGTCGTGGGGGGCGGGGACTCCGCGATCGAGGAGGCGCTCTTCCTGACCCGGTTCGCGACCAAGGTCACCGTGGTTCACCGGAGGGATCAGCTCCGGGCCTCGAAGATCATGCAGGACCGGGCCTTCGCCCACGACAAGATCGACTTCCTGTGGGACTCCGTGGTGGAGGAGGTCCTGGGCGACGGGCAGGTGGCCGGAGCGAAGGTACGGAACGTGAAGACGGATGAGGTCCGAGACGTCCCGGCCGGGGGGGTCTTCGTGGCCATTGGCCACTCGCCGAACACCTCGCTCTTCGAGGGGCAGGTCGACATGCAGAACGGATACATCGTCGTCCGGGAGCCGACCACGCACACGAGCGTGGAAGGCGTGTTTGCCGCGGGCGACGTGGTGGACTTCATCTACCGGCAAGCAATCACCGCGGCGGGAATGGGCTGCCAAGCCGCGATCGACGCCGAGCGATTCCTCGAAGCCGAAGGGCACTAGGCCTAATATCTGAGGCCGTGCCGACGCCGCCTCCGGGCCCCTCCGCGACAGGGAGGTTCCTCGGCGGGACAAGACATCCCGTCGTGGCCGTCCTGGTGGTTCTGGCGCTGGTCGTCGGCGGTCAGGTTCTCTTCCCGGGCCCCGCTGCGAGCGGTTCGGTGGGGAGACCCGGGGGAGCGTCGTTCCCAGCTCGTCTGGCCGCGTCCTTCCCGGTGGCCGCTCCCGCGTACTACCGCCCGATCATCGTGGCAGGGAAGGCTTTTCCCGTCGCGCGGTCCAACTTCCTCTCACTCCTCGAGTTCCCGAACAACTGGCACGCCCCTCGCATGCGTCTGATCAACGGCCAATGGAAGCTCGTCGGCGTCCACCTGGGGATCGACATCGTCGCGGAGCGTGGAACGCCGATCCTCGCCATGGAGCCGGGAGTCGTGGAGAACGTTGGCTGGACCTTCTACTCCGGTACCAGGGTCGGGGTGCGAGGGGTGGACGGCCGCTACTACTTGTACGCCCACCTGACCTCGGTACAGCCGGGGATCGGACCCGGAGCTCGCGTGAGGGTTGGATCGGTCCTGGGTCGGGTGGGAAACACGGGGTACGGGCCGCCGGGACACCGCGACGAATTTCCCCCCCACCTCCACTTCGGGATCGAGGCTGCGAACGGGGAGTGGGTGAACCCGTACCCCACATTGGCCCGGTTGTACGACGCCTTGGTGAGGGAGACGACCAGGTCGCAGACGGCTCTCGATCGACTGGCGGCTGCCGGTAAACGGCGGGCCTGGGTCTCCTCGATCGAGCGCGTATACCTGAGTCTCAGCCCGCCCGAAGGGGAATAAAGTCATGGCCGATCCGAGTTCTCGTTCGTGTCTGTCGAGGCGCCGATGCGGGTAAGGAGGATTCGGCACGCCAATGTCTGATAATGTCATACAAGTGAACGATCAGAGCTTCGATACCGAGGTGCTGGGAGCCGATCGGGCGGTGCTGGTGGACTTCTGGGCTGAATGGTGTGTCCCCTGTCACATGGTCTCCCCCGTCGTGGAGGAGATCGCCCGGGACCACTCGGAGCTCCTCAAGGCGGTGAAGATGAACGTGGACGACAATCCGGAGACCGCACGCAAGTTCGGAGTCTTGAGCATCCCCACGTTGATCATGTTCAAGGATGGGCAGGAGAAGGCCCGGGTTGTGGGAGCTCGCGGCAAAGAGGCCATCCTTCGCGAGATCGAGCCACACCTCGCCGCCTGACCGGGCGGATCTGCGAATCTCCCTCGGAACGACCCCCGCCCGGCAAGCATCTCTCCACCGCAACCCCGAACCTGATCGCGGCCGGCGCGATGAGGCCTCCGAGCAGGATGGGCACAATAGCGATGATGCGAACCCTCGCACGCGGCGCCCGTGGAGAAGCCGTCCGGGACGTGCAGACCCGGCTGGCCTCGCTGGGCTATCCCATCGATTCCGGTGAGCACGGCGAGTTCGGGCCGAGCACTGAGCGCGGAGTCAGGGAGTTCCAACAGCGCCGGCGCCTGATGGTGGACGGCAGGGTCGGTGACGACACGTGGAACGAGCTGGTCGAAGCCGGCTATTCGTTGGGCGATCGCGTCCTGTATCTCCGCTATCCGTTCTTCCGAGGGGACGACGTCCGAGCGCTCCAGGCCAACCTGAACCTCCTGGGCTTCGACGCGGGCCGTGAGGACGGGATCCTCGGTGAGCGCACCGACCGCGCCGTCCTCGAGTTCCAGCGGAATGTCGGTCTCCCCACCGATGGGATCGTGGGGGTCACGACCGTCGATGCGCTCCGGCGACTCCGACCCGTCGGCCCAGGCCCGGGACGGGCAGACGTCCGCGAGGCCGAGGCGCTGCGGAGACTCTCGGCCAGCCTGCAGGGTGCCCGCATCGCCATAGATCCGGGCCATGGCGCAGGTGACCCGGGCGACGTCGGCCCAGCCGGGACCCTCGAGTCAGATGCGACGATGTGGCTCGCCTCCGCGCTCGTCCAAGAGCTCCGCACCCGTGGCGCCGCGCCCTTCCTCCTCCGCGCTGCCACCACGAACCCGTCGTCGGCGGAGCGAGCTCGCAGCGCGAACGACGCCGGAGCCGAGATTCTCATCGCGCTGCATCTCAACGCGCACGACGACCCGAAGGCCGAAGGCGCGTCGACGTTCTACTACGGCCGCGAAGACTGGTCCTCGCAGGCCGGACACCGCCTGGCCGAGGCGATCCAGCATGAGCTCACGCAGAATCTCGGGTTGAGGGACCTCAGGACACATCCCAAGTCGCTCCCCCTCCTTCGCGAGACCCAGATGCCGGCTGTGCACGTCGAACCCTGCTTCATCTCCAACGCCACAGAGGAAGCGGAGCTCGGGGGGCGAACGTTTCAGCTGGCCATCGCCAGAGCCATCACCGATGCGGTCGAGCGCTTCTTTGCGGGAAACGCCCCCGAACCCGAGGAGACCCCTGCCTCAGCCGCGCAGGAACCCGCCGGTCCGCGTCAGACCCCGGGCTGAGGCCGGCGAGTCAGGAACGCCAGCAACGCCCCGACGGCGAGCCCCAGGGAGAAACCTCGGGCTGCCCGAATCACCTCTGTCGGTTTCACCCCACCCATGGCGTCACGATTCAGTCGGGCACCTGCCCGGGCCCGGAGCCGATGATCTCCGAGACGATCCGATCGAGGTCCTCCCGAGACGCGAACTCGACCACGATCTTGCCCCGCCTCTTCCCAAGGGCGATCTGCACCCGCGTGGCCAGTTGCTCGGACAGGATCTCCTCGACCTCCGAAAGCATGGGGTCGGCCGCCTTCTCCCGGTGGGTGCGGCCTGGGGCCGGGGAGCCCGACCCCGGCTTTTCGGTGTACCGCCGCACCAACTCCTCCACCTGCCGCACCGATAGCGACTCGGCCGCGGCACGCAGGGCCAGAGTCGATCGAGCCTCGTCGTCGGGGAGCCCGAGGAGGGCCCTTGCGTGCCCGGCCTGGATGCGATCCTCAGCGAGCAACCTCTGGACGTTTGCGGGAAGTGACAGGAGACGGATCGTGTTCGCCACATGAGCCCTGGAATACCCGAGCCTCTCCGCGACCATCTCCTGCGTGACCCCCAGGTCCTCGAGGAGTTCCTGAAACGCGGAGGCGAGCTCCAAAGGTGAGAGATCCTCTCGGTGGATGTTCTCGATGAGAGCCTCGCGAAGCGATTCGGCGTCGTCGCCTTCTCGCACGATCGCCGGGATCGTCGCCAGGCCGGCCAGCTTGGCCGCACGGAGCCGCCGCTCCCCCGCCACCAGCTCGTAGCCGCCGTCCCTGCGCCGGACCACGACTGGTTGAAGCACACCCACCTCGCGGATTGAGCGGGCCAGCGCTTCAAGCGTTTCCTCTGGGAAGCCCTCCCGAGGCTGCCGCGGGTTCCGCGCGATCGCACTCACAGGGATGTCGAGCAAGCCGTGTTCCTCGGTCGCCCCCGGGATGAGCGACGAGAGACCCCTCCCCAGGCCCCCTCGCTTCACCGCTGACCTCCTTTGTTCCTTCCAAAGGGCCATCGACGTTTCTTCTCTGCCGGCGGCGGCTCGGCCGGTTGCGGTGTGACGGCAGCCGCCATGTCGGTGCCCTCCGTCTCAGAGACGGGGCTATCGCTCGTCGCAGGGACCGCCAGCTCGGCCGAAAGCTCCGATGCCACCGACGACTCCTCAGCTTCGGCTGGCGGTTGCGTCGGCTCCGGGACGACCCTCTCCTCCATCGTCCCTCGCGTCGCTCCACTCGCTTCGGCTGGTTCGTCGGTCGCCACGGTCGGAGTCGGCGCCCTATCTTCGTCGGCTTCGCTTCCTGCGACTGGCCGCGACCCTTCGGGGCCCCCTGCGACTGGCCCCGATTCTTCGGGGCCGCCTCCGACCGGACGGGTCGCTCGGCCACCCTCGGCCGGACGTCTGCTCTTCGTGGATTCCCTTTTCGTTGAGGGCTTCTTCGTGGCTGCCTTCGGACTCCTCGCCTTCCCCTTGGCCTGGGCCTTCGGCCCGCCCGGAGTCTTGCCCCGAGCCCGTTTCGGCGGAGCCGCATGCGCACCCTCCGCGACTTCCCCCCCGTCCGCCGCCACCCGCCGCTGATCGCCGTTGACCTGTGTTCCACCGGCCTGGCCGTCCGACCTCCCCAGGCCCAACAGCTCCTGAGCGAGGCGCCGGTACGCCTCTGCTCCCCGTGACCCCGGGTCGTACACGGTGATCGGCCGTCCGTACCCGGGAGCCTCAGCCAGCCTGACCGTCCGAGGTATGACAGCATCATACACCCGCCCGCCGAAGTACGATCGCACCTCCGACACCACCTGCTCGGCGAGCTTCGTGCGTGCGTCGAACATGGTCAGGACGATCCCGGTGAGCCTCAACTCGGGGTTCACGTTTTGCTGAACCAGCCGGACGTTCTTGAGCAGCTGCCCGAGTCCTTCGAGCGCGTAATACTCGCACTGGATCGGCACGATGAGCTCGGCAGCGGCAGTCAACGCATTGACGGTCAGGAGGCCGAGGGAGGGCGGGCAGTCCAGGAGGATGAAGTCGAACTCGCCTCTGACTGGGTCAAGAGCCCGGTCCAACCGGGACTCGCGAGAGAACTGCGTCACCAACTCGACCTCGGCGCCCGCGAGGTCGATGGTCGAGGCGATGGCCCACAGCCCCTCGACTTCGGTGGCGATCAGCGCTTGCCGGATGTCGAGGCCGGCGGTCAGCACTTGATAGGTGTTCTCCGTTCGCCTGTCATGATCGATCCCGAGACCCGTGGAGGCATTGCCCTGCGGATCCAGATCCACCACCAGCACCCGTTGGCCCTTCTCGGCGAGGCACGCCCCCAGGTTCACCGCGGTGGTGCTCTTCCCCACGCCTCCCTTCTGGTTGGCGATGGCGATGACCCTGGCTCGGTCGGTCGGCCTGGGACCTAGACTCGCCGCCTCCTCCGGCCTCCATGCCTCCAGCTCGGCCACGATCTCCTCCGAGGGCATGGGAGGCGACAGCGGCTCCAACACTCCCGGGGGGGCCGAGGAGGCCGATCGGTCGGCATCCGGCCACGCGGCATCCTCGGACGAGGCCTCCTCGGGAGCATGGGGAAAGATCGGGGGGCTGAAGTGAGTGCTCCGCTGAGGGGTCTTCAGGTTCGGCTTGGACCTGTCGTCAGGCTCTCTCATCGTCCTTAGGGGAAGTTGTGGAAACAGACGACATGATAACCAGCGGTCCCTGCCATTGGAACTCTGGTTTCAGACAGATTTCGGCCAGGGCTCCAAGGCGCAACACCTCCTCGGCATCCCTGGAGCTCCAGGTCCGCCCGGCCCAGTACAGGAGCCGCCCCTGAGCGCCGAGGATCCCGGCTCCCCTCCGCCAGGATTCGGCCGGTGACGCCAGGGCCCTGGCCAGGCAGATGTCCACCGCGAAATCGGCGTCTTCGGCACGGATTGGGGCCACCGACACGTTGGCGAGCTCGAGTTGCTGGGTCACCAACTCCAAGAAGGCCACCCTTCGACGCTTCGGCTCGATCAGGGTGAACCGGACAGCAGGCGAGGAGATCGCCAGGGGGATCCCAGGTAGGCCGGCCCCGGAACCCATGTCCGCCACGTGAGGGCCGGACCCGGACAGACACGCCAGACCTCGCAGCGAGTCCAGGACATGGCGATCCCAGAGCCTTCCAGCGTCCGCCTCGGACACCAGACCCAGCGGGACTGCCTGTTCGCGAAGGAGCGCCTCGTAGCGTCGAAGGAGGTCCTGCTGTCGATCGCTCAGGTGCTCAACTATCGAGCGAATGTTGAGTTTCACGTGAAACACCGGGCCTAAAGGCCATCCCGCCGCGCTAGCGACCTCGCCGTCGGATCACCACTCGCCGTTCGGGCTCCTCGCCCTCGCTCGCCGTCTCAAGACCCGTCAGAAGTCCCACCGTATCGTGCACGACCTTCCGCTCGTATGCGCTCATCGGCTCGAGGGCTTCGGGCTTCCCGGATCTCTTCACCCGGCTGGCCACCTCCTGGGCGCGTTGGACGATCCTGGAGCGTCGTCGCTTCCGGTAGTCCTCCACGTCGACCTGCACCTGGCAGCGCTCACCGGTTTCCCGCTGCACATGGCTCTTCACGAGCTCCTGGAGCGAGTCCACCGTGTGTCCGCGCTTGCCGATGAGGATGCCCATGTCCTCGGCCGAGGACGGGCTCCACACGTCCACGTAGGTCACGCCCTCTGCCGCCACGATCTCCAGGTCGGCATCGAGGCCCATGGCGTCCATCAGGCCCTCCAGGAAATGGAGCGCCACCTCCGCCTGCTCCTCGGTGTCTCCCTCCTCCGGGGCAGCGGACGAGGAGCGTCGCACCTTGACCACAGCGGCCTGGGCATTGAGCCCCAGAAATCCCGATCGAGGCTCCTGGACGATCTCGATCCGAGCCTCCTGCTCGCTGATCCCGAGCTCGGCCAGGGCGGCCTCGACGGCCTCCTCAACGCTTGCGGCGCTTCTTTCGATCTCCTCCACTGCGCCCTCCGGGCCCCCGGCCTGCGCGGTTCCCTTGCCCGCCTGACCCGCCACCGGAACCGGGCTTGTCGGCACCTTTGCTCCCCGAGGGTCGGGCGCCCTCGCCGGCGCCGTCCCCAGCACCTTGCGACCGGGCTTGTTTGCTCCCAGCCTGAGTCCCCTTGTCTCCCGCCTTCCCCGAAGGTGGGTTCTGGCTGGCCGCGCTCCCACGTGCACCTTTGCCGCCGTTGCCCCGAGCCTTAGCCGATCCGTCCCCGCGGCCTTTTGGAGGCCCGCTCAGCTCCGGTGGCGGCTTCGGGAGCATGAAGTGCTGCTGGACGATCTGGATGCCGTTCGTCGTAGTCCAGTACACGACCAGGCCCGCGGGAAAGCTGAAGCCGATGAATCCGAAGAATATCGGCATGATCCGCATGAGCATCTGCTGTTGTTGGTTCTGGGTGGGGGACGCCCTAGTCATCTGGCGTTGCTGGTAGAACGTGGTGCCGATCATGGCGGCAAGGAACACGTAGTACGGGATACGAACCGGGCCACCCGACCCGCAATCCTTCGTGAACGCCGGGTACGCTCCGTCCTTGGCCTTCGGCACCACAACCTGACGCCCAGCTTCGCTCGCCGAGCAAACCAGGTTCGCCCCCAAGAACTTCACCCCGCTGGCATTCGTGATGATGTCCTGGTACAGCTGCGTTCCCTGAGGGGAGCTGCCCTGCACGTGTGGCAAGCCGTTGGGGACGCTCAGAACGGCGTACAAGGCGATCAGGACCGGGAACTGGGCGAGGATGGGAAGGCACCCGCTCAGCGGGTTGACACCCTCCTCCTTGTAGAGACGCATCGTCTCTTCCTGAATCTTGGCCCGGTTCCCCTTGTACTTCCGCTGGATCTCCTTCTGCTTGGGCCCGATGGCCGCCATTGCCTGCTGCGACCGGATCTGCTTGATCGCCAAGGGAAGGAGGAGGACCCGGATCCCCAGCGTGAGGAGGATGATCGAGACCCCATAATTCGGAACGAGGTCGTACAACCACGCCAGGACGGCCCCAATTGCGTCCAGCAGAGTTTGGAACCACTCGACACCGATCACGCCACTGCCTCCGATGGGGGCTCCGGCCGCCCTTCTGGCTGTATGGCGCCATCATACAAGGCAACTTTCCAGGGCCGGGAGGGCACCGGTGGGTGGTCGACCCCTCCCCGAGACAGCGGCGAGCATCGCAGGAGACGCCAACCAATCAGACCCAGGCCGCGCACAGCGCCGACGTTCTCGATCGCCCGCTCGGCATAGCTCGAGCAGCTCGGATAGAAGCGGCAGCGTCCACCGAGGAGACCACTCAGGGTCACCTGGTAGAGCCGGATGAGGGCGATGAGGGCGACCCGCGCCGGCGTGCCGGCGATCCTGAGCGCCCGCCTCAGTGCGACGATCATGGTTCGATGACTCGCGCGGCGGCCAGCGCTCGTTCCATGTCGGCCATCACGTCCTGCATGTTCGCTCCCTGGATCTTCGACCGAGCCACCGCTACCACGTCATAGTTACTCCGGACGCGAGGTGCCAGTCCGCGCCAAGCCGCTTTGAGCAGACGGCGAGCACGGTTCCGCGCGACGGCGCCCCCGACGTTGCGTGAAGAAACGAAACCTATCCGCGTCCAGTCCTCTGAGGGTAGGACGTACACTACCACCCGACTTTCCTCGTACCGCTTCCCCCGGCGCCGCACGATGCCGAGCTCGGATGCCTTGCGGATGGATGCAGTGGTCCTCGTCAGCGGGAGGCCTCCGGACCAACGTGGATCTTGGCGACTGACTACGCCGAGAGGGTAGACCTGCCTTTCGTCCGACGCCGAGCGAGGATGCGCCGGCCGCCCCGGGTCCTCATGCGGATACGGAACCCGTGGGTCTTCTTCCTCTTCCGGTTGTTCGGTTGATAGGTGCGCTTCAACGGTGTCCCTCGAGGTCGATGAGCGAAGCATCGGCCGACCGAGACGCTTTCGACCGACCGGCCGAGTATAGCGGCCCGGCAGTCCGATCCCCTCTGCGTCCCGGCCACGGCGCGCGCGAAATCGTCCGAAAAAGGTCGCCAAGACCCCTATTCTCCTTGGCGGAGTCACAGACGCCGGCGCTATACTTCGCCGCGCTCCGACCGGGGACCCTGCCCCCTTCCTCTCGAAGCTGGGACTGCTGTTTCCCACACCTGTGGAAAGTGCCTGTGGATAAATGACATCCCCCCTTGCCGAACGATCGGTTCAGGCACCCGTGGACGCATCCCGGGCTGCTTGGGCAGCCATCATGGAGCGCGCGCGGCGAGACCTCCCGGAGGCTGCATTCAACCTGTGGTTCGCCGACCTCACACCGGGTCACCTCAAGGGGGACGTCCTTGAACTGATCGTCCCCAGCGCCTACGTGAAGAACTGGCTCGCAGCCCACCACATGGACCTGATCACCCGTTCCGCGCAGGAGGCCCTTGGGCGAGCCATCAAGGTCCGGCTGAAGCTGGAGCGGCCCAAGCGAGCCCAGAAGTCTCCCGCTGAGGCCGACGAGGGAGAGCCGGCAACCGAGGGCTCGGGCGAGAGTAGATCTCCCCGAGGACGGCGGCCGCGCACCGGAGACATGGACGCCGACCAGGCCACCTTCGACGAAGCCCTCGGGCATCACTCCCCCTTCCCGGACCGCTACACCTTCGACACGTTCATCGCCGGCCCCAGCAACAAGTTCGCCCACGCGGCCGCCCTGGCGGTTGCCGAAGCCCCGCCATCCAAGGCCTACAACCCCGTCTTCGTGTATGGAGGGGTCGGCCTCGGCAAGACGCACCTGCTCTTCGCCATCGCCAACCACATGTGGACCCTCTCCCCGCGAACCCGCGTCCGCTACGTGACCTCCGAGACTTTCATGACCGAGTTCATCAAGGCCGTACGGGAGCGACGCGGATACATCTTTCAGCGGGAGTATCGGGACGTGGACGTCCTCCTGCTCGACGACGTCCAGTTCCTCGCTCGGGCCGAAGAGACCCAGACCGAGTTCTTCCACACGTTCAATCACCTGCACCAGCACGAGCGACAGATCGTCATCGCCAGCGACCGGCCTCCCCAGGAGCTGGGCGGCATCGAAGAGAGACTGCGTAGCCGATTCCGCTCAGGGCTTGTGGTGGACGTCCAGCCACCGGACCTCGAGACTCGCATCGCCATCGTGCAGATCAAGGCCCAGCGGGACCATCTCGACGTTCCCGACGACGTCCAGCATTTCATCGCGTCCAAGTTCGAGAACAACATCCGAGAGCTTGAGGGGGCGCTCCTCCGCGTGGCAGCGTTCGCTTCCCTCTCCCGCCAGCCGGCCGACCTCGCTCTGGCCGAGCGGGCCCTGGAGGACCTGATCCCCGAATCAGGCCAGGAGATCCGGCCCGACACCATCCTCGAGGAAACGGCCGCCTACTTCGGTCTCGGCCCGGGCGACCTGGTCTCCAAGAGCCGCTCCCGACCGCTCACGACCGCCCGGCACGTGGCCATGTATCTCCTCCGCGAGCTCACAGGGCTCTCCCTCATCAAGATCGGAGAGCACTTCGAGCGGGACCATACGACCGTCCTCCACGGGATCAAGAAGATCGAAGGGCTGATGCCCGCCCGAGGAAGCACGTACAAACAGGTCCAGGAGCTCACCAAGAAGATCCGAGCTCGGAGCCGGGGTGCGTGATGCACAACCTCATGCACATGTGGGGGAAAACGGGTTGGAAAGGTGATCCGCCCTCGGCGCTCAAGGCTGACGACAGCGCTGCGGGCCGCCGATCTCCACAGCTCCCGGATGTCATACCTACCCGCTACGCTGCCGGAATGGCGATTCTCCCCAACTCCACATGCACTACTGCTACTGGTTTAGAAACATCTCTCCAAGGTAGAAGAGGAAACAGGAGGAGGCCGTGAAGTTCAGGTGCGACCGCGACGCGTTCTCAGAAGCCCTCCAGACCGTGCAGCGAGCGGTGTCGTCCCGCCCGGGGATCCCCGCATTGACCGGGGTTCTGATCAACGCCTCGGGGGACCGGCTCCAGTTGGCCACCACGGACCTCGAGGTGTCCGCGAGGCTCGAGGTCCCGGCTCACGTGCAGAGCGAGGGGATCGCGCTGATCCCAGCGCGCCTGCTGGCCGAGATGGTGAAGAGCTTCGACCAGGCGCCGGTGGACGTAGAGGCCGAGGGTGGGCAGGCCCGCATCACGTGCAGCAATTACGAGGGAACTGTGCGTTGCCTGCCGGCAGAGGACTTCCCGGCGCTCCAAGAACCTGGAGGGACCAGGGTCACGGTGAGTGCCCTCGAGTTTGCCGAGGGCGTCGGCCAGGTCACGCGGGCCGCTTCCAGGGACGAGGCGCGCCCGATCCTCACCGGGGTTCTCTTCGAGATCAGTCGCGAAGGGCTGACCATGGCCGCGACCGACTCGTACCGGCTGGCGGTCCGGGAGCTGCCGGCCACGGCGGGGGGCGAGGGGAAGGCCCTGGTGCCCGAGCGAGCCTTGACGGAGGCTGGGCGTGCGGCGGCCGCCGACGAGAAAGGCCAGGTCGAGCTTTTCGTCGACCCCAGCCAGGTCGGGTTCAAGACGGGATCGCTCACGTTGACCTCCCGGCTGATCGAGGGCGAGTTTCCCAACTACCGGCAGCTCCTCCCGGAGCGATACGAGAACCGATTGATCGCCGGGCGCCAGCAACTGCTGGACGCCGTTCGCCGGGTGGGGCTGATGGCGAGGGAGAGCTCCCCAGTCAAGATGGAGTTCAACGCGCTCGGAGTGCGCCTGTCGTCCTCTTCGCCGGATCTCGGAGGGGCGGTCGAGGTGGTCGAGGCCAAGTACGAGGGCGAGGACCTCACCGCGGCCTTCAACCCGAACTATCTCGTGGACGGCCTCACAGGCGTGACGGGCGACCAGGTCGAGATCGAGGTGCGGGACGGTCTCAAGCCGGCCGTCCTCCGGGGAGAGGGCGACGCGTTCCTGTACCTGGTGATGCCGGTCCGGCTGCCCGCCCCCGTCGGCTGAACCGCCGGGCGGTCGGATAGCCTGAAGGCGTGCGCGTCGAGTGGGTCGAGGTCCGTGACTTCCGCAATCACCGGGAGCTCGCGCTGGAGTTCGGGCCAGGGCTGATCGCGGTGGCCGGGCCAAATGCCCGGGGGAAGACCAACCTGCTGGAGGCGGTGAGCTACCTGTGCTCGCTGGTTTCCCCTCGGGTTTCGAGCGACCTCCCACTGGTCAGATGGGGGGCCGAGTCCGCCTTCCTCCGGGGACAGGTGGAGGCCTCGCGTGGGCGGTTCCTCATCGAGGTCGAGGTCAGATCCGGTGGGCAGAACAAGGTATTGGTGAATCGGTCGCCGGTGAGGCGGAAGCGGGACCTCCGGCGCGACGTCCGCGCGGTGTTCAGCGGCCCGGACGATCTCTCGGTGGTCCAGGGTGATCCGTCCGAGCGACGCCGGTTCATGGACGAAGCCGTCAGGACGCTCTGGCCTGCCAAGGATGGCGTGGCGGGAGCGTATGAGCGGGCCCTCCGGCAGCGGAATCGGCTGCTGAAGGACTGGGGAGGTCCAGGCGAGCCGGACGGCTTGGAGGCGTGGGACGCCGAGCTCGTGGCCCATGGGTCGGCGCTGACCGAGCTGCGGGGAAGTGCCGTCGGGCCGGTCCGATACCGAGCGGCGCGTGAGTTCGCTACCGTGGCCGGCTCGGAGGAAGGCACGTTGGTGGTCGAGTACGCTCCGTCGGTCCAGGGCGATCCGTTGGAGGAGGCCTTCGCTGCCCGGCTGGGCGAGCGGCGCGCCGACGAGCTGCAGCGGCGCACCACGTTGGTCGGACCTCACCGCGACGAGTTGGCCCTTTCCGTGCAGGGACTGGTCGCCCGCGGATTCGCCTCTCATGGCGAGGCCTGGGCCGCAGCCATCTGCCTGCGGCTTGCCCTCGCCGGCGCCGTGGCCGAGGAGATGAGCGAAGCCCCCATCCTGCTCCTGGACGATCCGTTCTCAGGTCTGGACCCCGAACGGAGGGACCGCCTGGCAGGATCCCTCGCCGGACGGGGGCAGGTCCTGATGGCAGTGCCCGACGAGTCGCACGTCCCCGCCGGCGCCACGATCTGGCTCGCGAAGGAGGGGGGCATTGTCCCCGGGTAAGAAGAGCCCCGGCCGCTCCGAAGAGCCTCAACAACTGGGGGCGGTGCTAGACGTGCTTGGCGGAGAGCGGCGCCTGGCGGCGGGTCTCCTTCTCGGGAAGCTGGGGAAGCAGTGGGAGTACGTGGTGGGGGAGCGACTGGCCGCTGAGTCGAGCCCGGCCGCCCTCGAGGGCGGGGTCCTCCTCATCAAGGCGTCCTCTTCGGCGTGGGCGGCCCAGATCAAGTTCCTCGCCACGGAGATCCGCGAGTCGGCGAACCGCCTCCTTCGGGAGGGGCAAGGCCTCCACATCGGGGCGCAGAGGGCCGCCGCGGACGGGGATAGGTCCCCTGTGCTCGAGGTCCGAGTCATCCTGGAGACCGGTCCTCGAATGACCTAAAGACCGGTGCTTCAACTGGTCCCGGGGATGGCATTTTCCATGGTATAATTGCGCGTGTCGGAATCCCCCCGATTAGACGTTCCTCTCCCGCGTGAGCGAGCGGCGCCCGTTGGGTGCCGTGGAGGTTTGGTACGTGGCGACGAAGCCCTCTGGATCTAGCTACACCTCTGCCGACATCACCATTCTGGAGGGCCTGGAGGCGGTTCGCCGAAGGCCCGGAATGTACATCGGGACCACCGGTCCCAGAGGCCTCCATCACCTCGTGTACGAGGTCGTCGACAACTCGATCGACGAGGCGTTGGCCGGCCATTGCACCAAGATCCTGGTCCAGTTGCTCGCCGACGGGGGCTGTCGCGTGGTCGACAACGGGCGCGGGATCCCGGTCAAGCCCATCCCTGGAGCCAAGGACCGCAGGCCGGCCGTCGAGGTCGTCCTGACCACGTTGCACGCCGGCGGGAAGTTCGACGGGAAGTCCTACGCGGTGTCGGGTGGCCTTCACGGCGTGGGCGTTTCCGTCGTAAACGCCCTGGCCAGCCGCCTTGTGGTGGAGGTGGCCCGGGACGGCTCGGTGTGGCAGCAAGAGTTCAACCGAGGCCAGCCCGTGGCCAAGCCGAAGAAGATCAAGCAGAGCACCAAGACCGGGACGATCATCACCTTCTGGCCCGACTCCGAGATCTTCGAGGAGACCCAGTTCAAGCGAGACGTCCTGGCGGAGCGGATGCACGAGCTCGCCTTCCTGACCAGGGGTGTGGAGATCGCTCTGTGGGACGAGCGGGAGGACCCTCCGGTCAAGGCCTTGTTCAAGGCCTCCGGCGGCCTGGCTGATTTCGTCAAGCACCTGTCCAAGGGCAGGGAGATACTGCATCCGCGCATCGTTCACTTCGTCGAAGAGCGCGAGTCCAGCGAAGTGGAAGTGGCCATGCAATGGAACGCCGGCTATGCCGAGTCCATCCACACTTTTGCTAATACTATTAACACTCACGAAGGCGGGATGCATGAGGAGGGGTTCAAGAAGGCCCTCTCCAACGTGGTCAACCGATACGCCCGGACTAAGGGCCTGCTCAAGGAGAAGGAAGAGAACCTCATCGGCGAGGACATCCGAGAGGGCTTGATCGCGATCGTGGCCGTGAAGCTCCGCGAGCCGCAATTCGAGGGCCAGACGAAGACCAAGCTCGGCAACACCGAGATGCGGTCCTTCGTGGAGACGTCGGTCAACGCTCACTTGATGACGTGGCTCGAGGAGCACCCGGGCGAGGCGAAGCGCATCGTGGCCAAGTGCCTCCAGGCCGCAAAGGCCCGCATGGCCGCGCGGCAGGCCCGGGACCTGACCCGCCGCAAGGGGCTGCTCGACTCGACCACACTGCCGGGCAAGCTTGCGGACTGCCAGCTGACCGACCCGGAGGTCTGCGAGATTTTCATCGTGGAGGGAGACTCGGCCGGTGGCTCGGCGAAGCAGGCCAGGGAGCGGTCGTATCAGGCCATCCTCCCCATCCGAGGGAAGATCCTCAACGTCGAGAAGGCGCGACTGCATAAGATCCTGGAGAACCTGGAGATCCAGGCGTTGATCAGCGCCATCGGCACCGGCATCGGGGACGAGTTCGATCTGTCGAAGGCCCGGTACGGCAAGATCGCCATACTGGCCGACGCAGACGTCGACGGCGCGCACATCCGGACGCTGCTCCTGACGTTCTTCTTCCGGCACATGCAGCATTTGATCGATGCCGGGAAGGTGTACGTGGCCCAGCCACCGCTGTACCGGGTGAAGATGGATGGCAAGTACGTCTACGTCCACGATGACAAGGGCCTGGACGAGCTGCGCAAGGGGAACGGCCAGAAGAAGATGGACATCCAGCGGTTCAAGGGCCTGGCCGAGATGGAAGCCGACCAGCTCTGGGAATCCGCCATGAATCCGGAGTCCAGGGTCCTGAAGCAGATCACCCTGGAAGACGCGGCCGCGGCGGACCGGATGTTCAGCATCCTCATGGGCGAAGACGTCGAGGCGCGCCGGGAGTTCATCCAGAACAACGCGAAGGATGCCTTCATCGATGCGTGAGGCGGTGGGGGAGTAGGTGGCCGCCACCGCGGAGCGGATCGAGCAAGTCGTCGTCGAGGAGGAGATCCAGTCCTCCTTCATCGACTACGCCATGTCGGTCATCGTCTCCCGGGCGCTGCCGGACGTCCGGGACGGCCTGAAGCCCGTCCACAAGAGGATCCTCTTCGCGATGATGGAGGGCGGGGTCCTTCCCGACCGGCCCAGGAGGAAGTCCGCGGCCGCCGTCGGTGACGTTATCCGGAAGTACCACCCGCACGGAACGGACGCCGTCTATGACGCCCTGGTCCGGATGGCCCAGGATTTCTCGCTGCGCTACCCGCTGATCGACCCGCAGGGCAACTTCGGCTCGATCGACGGCGACCCGCCGGGCGCTCCCCGATACACCGAGGCCAGGCTGGCGCCGCTGGCCATGGAGATTCTGCGGGACATCGACAAGGAGACCGTCGACTTCGTCCCCAACTACGACGGGTACGAGCAGGAACCCGTTGTTCTGCCTGCGCGGTTCCCGAACCTTCTGGTGAACGGGTCGCAGGGGATCGCCGTGGGGATGGCCACGAACATCCCTCCCCATAACCTCGGGGAGGTCATCGACGGGGTCGTCGCGGCCATCGACAACCCTGAGGTAACCATCCGCGACTTGATGAAGAAGATCAAGGCGCCGGACTTTCCCACGGCCGGGCTCATCATCGGCCGCGACGGGATCAAGGAGGCGTACGAGACCGGTCGGGGCTCGATCAAGATGCGGGCCCGGGTCCAGATCGAAGAGGGCCACCACGGCAGGGCTCGACTGGTCGTCACCGAGCTGCCGTACATGGTGAACAAGGCCCGGCTGTCCGAGAAGATCGCCCAGCTCTACAACACGGGCCGGATGAAGGACATCGCCGACCTCAAGGACGAGTCCAGCGGACGGGGCGGGATGCGCCTGGTGATCGACCTGAAACGCGGGGCCAACCCGCACGTCGTGCTGAATCAGCTCTACAAGCACACGCAGCTCCAGGAGAACTTCGGGGTGATCATGCTGGCGCTCGTCGACGGGGTCCCCCGGACGCTCAACCTCAAGCAGCTCATCGAGCACTACCTCGCGCACCAGGTCGAGGTTGTCATCCGGCGGTCGCGCTTCGAGTTGCGCAAGGCGGAGGAGCGCGACCACATCGTCCAGGGGTTGCTGATCGCCCTTCAGCACATCGACGAAGTCATCCGGATCATCCGTGGGTCTTCGGACAGCGACGAGGCTCGGACCAAGCTCATGAAGAAGTTCAAGCTGTCGGAGATCCAGGCGAACTACATCCTGGACATGCCGCTCCGCCGGCTGACCCGTTTGGAGCGCCAGAAGCTGGAGGACGAGCACAAGGAACTGCTCGCCACCATCAAGCGGCTCAAGGCGCTGTTGAAGGATCCCAATGCCATCCGCAGGGTGGTCAAGGACGAACTGCTGGACATCAAGAAGCGCTACGCGGACCCACGGCGGACGGAGGTTCGGGCAGAGGAGGGGGAGCTCGAGCTCGAGGACCTCATCCAGGAGACCGACGTCATCATCACCATCACCCGGGCCGGGTACGTGAAGCGCCTGCCGGTCGAGACCTACCGGCGCCAGGGCCGGGGTGGGAAGGGAGTGATCGGCGCCAACCTCAAGGCCGACGACATCATCTCCCAGGTGTTCACCACCACCACCCACCACTGGATCCTGGTGTTCACCAATCGCGGGAAGGTGTACCGCGCCAAAGTGCACGAGATCCCCGAGGCCTCCCGGACCGGCCGTGGGACGTATGTGGCGAACCTGCCGGGGATGGGCTTCGGCCCTGAGGAGAGGATCGCCTCCGTCATCGACATCAAGGAGTACGACGAGGGCAAATTCCTCGTGTTCGCCACCAAGAACGGGATGGTCAAGAAGACGGCCTTGTCCGAGTACGACTCACCGCGCACGGGCCTGGCGGCCATCAACCTCAAACCGGGCGACGAGCTCATCGGCACCCTGCTCACTGACGGCAAGGACGATCTGATCCTGGTGTCGAAGCTTGGTCAGGCCATCCGGTTCTCGGAGGCCAGCGCTCGGCCCATGGGCCGCCAAACAGCCGGCGTCATCGGAATGAAGCTCCGCAAGGGCGACGAGGTGATCGCTCTGGTCGCCACGAGCCAGGGCGACGGCCTGCTGACGGTGACGAACAACGGCTACGGGAAGAGGACCCCCTTCGAGGAGTACCCGAAGAAGGGCCGGGGTGGACTGGGCGTGAGGACGGCCATGCTCACCACCAGGGTCGGCGTGCTGGCCGGAGCGTTCCCCATCCGGAAGGATCAGGACATCCTGGTCATCGCCAACGACGGCGTGGTGATCCGGGTGCCGGCGGTGCAGGTGCGCAAGGCCGGGCGGGCCACCCAAGGCGTGCGGGTGATGCGCTTGGAGAGGGGCCGATCGGTGGCGGCGGTCGCCCCCGTGATCATGCAGGCCGAGGAGTAGCGCGGGTCATCCGGTCCCCGCTTCGCGGACCTCCCGTGTTAGCAAAAGGCCCGTAGGGAGGGAAGGATCGAACGCTTCCACGAGTCCAAGCGTGCGTCCATCGTTCCAGGCGCAGAGTGAACCCGTCCCCAGGCTTCCAATGATGTACGGCGCGCACTCGTAGGTCGTCGATCCGTACACGGCCCTTGTCAGAGAATCAACCTTCAATGAACCCTGGCCGGATCCCTTAAGCCGTCCCGACATGTTCTCCCAGAAGGTCTCGTATTCCTCAACAGTGGGAGAGTCGACGTACGCCAGGACCATGAATGACGGTTGCTCCCCTGTGCCGTAGACCGCCACCGCTGGACGGAGCGAATCGACAGGAACTGCCATCGTCAGACCCTCGGCAAGGTCCTGGAACGCTGGAGAATGCATCCTCTGCCGTTCCTCAATGGTGTCGGGGAAGTGGATGGTCGAGGGGTCGGAGGACACCAGAACCCAAGTAACGCTGGCAAGAATGGCGAGGCCCAGGGCCGCCAAGGGAATCCAAGGCACGAGCCGGTCGGGCTTCAGTGGCGTCGTAAGGTCGATCGCTGGAGGAGGCGGTGGTACGTGCGCGTCGGGGCTCGGGACCCTGCCTTCGTCTGACGAGCGATCAGTGACGCGCGGACCCTCGTTAGGTCTCGACATCCCCCTCCTCCAAGTCCGGTCCACGCTGCGCATCGCGTGATCACTTGCAAGGGATCGCGGCGTGGAATCATCAGGGAATGGATCAGGCTGACCTCGACCTCCGGAACCTGACCTATCGCCTGTTCGTCGAACTCGGACGAGGCCCCACGGCGGATGAGGTCTCGGAGGCGGCAGGTTCCACTCCACAGGCGGTACAGGCCGGCTGGCGACGACTTCACGAGGCGCACGCGCTCGTGCTGGACGCACGCAAGAGCTCCATCCGGATGGCGAATCCGTTCTCTGCCGTGCCCACTGCCTACCGCGTGTTCGCCAAGGACCGCTGGTGGTACGCGAATTGTGCGTGGGACGCATTCGGAATCTGCGCTGCGCTCCACGTGGATGGTCGGATCGAGACATCCTGCCCCGACTGTGGTCAAGACATCGTGATCGAAGTACGAGATGAGCGTCCAAGCGAAGAGCGGCTGTTGTTTCATTGCCTTGTTCCGGCCGAGCGATGGTGGGACGACATCGTATTCACCTGAAGCTCGATGAATCTCTTCCGGTCGGAGGAGCACGTGAGCAACTGGCTGGGGGGCCGCCAACCTGGCGCCACGATCTCGATCATGCGACTCTGCGAACTGGCTCACTCGTGGTGGGGAGATCGGCTCGCTCCGGACTGGCAGCAACACACGCGGGAACAGAACCAGGCGATCCTCGAGCGCATCGGCCTCACGGGGGAGTTCTGGCGTCTCGGCTAGTTCGGGTCGTCAAGCCGATTCACGGACGCCGCGGAAGGTTCCGAGCAGGGTCAGGTCGTAGACGATCTTCAGGCTTCCAGAGACCACGAATGGCGCCCCCAGAGCGACCGTCTGCATCAGGTAGCCCCCGATCGCGGCGCCACCTGGGCGGACCACGTACCGGGCCGTGTTCGTGTACGAGGCGGCCGCGGTTCGCTCGGACGGTTCCACCACGGAGACCACGTAGGCCTGCCTGGCGGGAACGTCCATCTGGCTGATGGCGAACCTCGCCAGCAGCATGGCGATGGCGAGCTCCAGGTTCGGCATGAAGGGGATCAGGATCAGCAGCACGTTGGAGGGCAGGTGCGTGAACACCATCGTGTTGAGCAAGCCGATGCGGTTCGCCACCCAGCCGGCTGCGATCGACGAGGCGCTCTGTAGCAGCCCCGCGGCGAAGAACACCAGCCCCATGGTCTCGGTCGAGGCGCCGAACTTCCGCTGGAACCAGAAGACGATGAACGAGTTCACGATGAACCCACCGGCGAAGGAGTCGAGGGCGAAGAGTCCGGCCAACCCAGCTACCCGCCGCTTCGACTTGACCAGCGGGAACTTCCGCTCGGTGGTGAGCTCCTCGCCCGCTTCCATGCGACTGGAGAGGGTAGAAGCTAGGTACGCGCAAGCGATCCCGATGGCCGTGTAGGCGAGAAGGAACCGCTGACTCGCCGGGACCGATAGGAAGAACCTGCGAAAGAAGTCCGGTCCGCCTGCGGCCAGGGCGCCGATCGAGCCGGCAAGGTAGGCCACGGCGTTGTACAGGGCGAAGGCGCGGTTTCGCTCGATGGGTGTGGGGGCGGCCTGGGGGATCATGGCCTGCTCCAACGAAGTCATCGGCCCCGACTCGTTCGCTTCGACGGAGATGGTCCCGGTGAGAGCGGCGACTACCAGGAGAAGCAGTGACTCGGTCAGCGCGAAGATCGTGCCGGCAACAGCCAGGACCAGGAAAAGCCCCGCGTAGAGGCGCCTTCGACCGAAGCGGTCCCCCAGGGTTCCGACCAGGATCGAGATGAGGGCGACCCCGGCCAGCATCGAGGTGAAGACCAGCCCGACCTTTGCGTCCGAGTAGCCGGCTTTCGCCAGGGAGGCCCCGATCAGGACGCTCCCGAAGCCGTAGAGCAGCGCTCGAAGCGCCTGGATGGCGAAGATCGTCCGGAGGTCGCGTCGGGCGATCTCAGCCTCGCGCGCCGCGGCAGGTGGCTCAGTCACGGGGGAACCATAATGCGGAGATGTCCGGCGCCGAGGCGGAGCCTCGCTACGAGATCCTCGAGCACACGGCCGACATCGGCCTGCGAGCCCACGGGTCGACCCTTGAGGAGCTCTTTGAGAATGCGGCGTGGGGGCTCGCGGAGATCCTCGACGTCGATCGATCCACGAGGGCGGTCGGCGGCGACCTCAGCCGGGACATTCGGCTGCGCGGATCGAACGACGTCGATGGGCTCCTCGTCGACTGGTTGAACGAGCTCATCCTGCTCACCGAGGAAGGGAAAGCCTGCATCGGAGCTGTACAGACGCACGTTGTGGCGGCAGATCGGCTGGAAGCTCGGGCGGACCTGGTGGACTGTGACCGCCCTCCAGAGGGGACGGAGCTGAAGGCGGCCACGTATCACCAGCTCTTCGTTCGACAAACCCAGGACGGGTGGGTCGCCACCGTCTACTTCGACGTGTGAGCCTGGCTGAGATGGAAGTCCGATCGATCGACGAGTTCACCTGGGAGATCCCCCTGGGGGCGGTCCAGGGGATGCGCGTCCCCGGCGTGGTGTTCGCCACGAAGGAACTGATGGACAAGGCGATCGAGGATCGGGCCGTGGAGCAGGTGGCGAACGTCGCCATGCTGCCCGGCGTGGTGAAGGCGTCGTACGCCATGCCGGACATCCACTGGGGTTACGGCTTCCCTATCGGTGGAGTGGCCGCCACCGACGTCGAGAGTGGCGGCGTGGTCTCGCCGGGAGGCGTGGGCTTCGACATCGCGTGTGGCGTCCGCCTCATCCGCTCCACCCTGGAGTGGGAACGAGACGTCAAGCCCAGGATCCGCGATCTGGTGACCACCCTCGGCCGACGGGTCCCTCGAGGCACGGGAAGGGGCGGGCGTCTCACACTCTCAGAGAAGGAGATGGAGCGGGTCCTGGCCGAAGGCGTCAACTTTCCCATCAGTGTCGGCTTCGGTACGGAAGAAGATGCGGAGCTCTGCGAGGATCGAGGCGTGCTGGACTGGGCCAGGCCGGAGTTCGTTTCCGAACGGGCGAGGAAGCGGGCGGCGAGCCAGCTCGGCAGCCTGGGGGCGGGCAATCACTTCCTGGAGGTTCAGGTGGTCGAGGAGCTTCAGGACCCGGAGGCGGCAAGGGTGATGGGACTGGGAGTCGGGGAGGTCTGCGTGATGCTGCACTCGGGGTCCCGAGGTCTGGGCCACCAGGTCTGCACCGACCACCTGAAGCTAGTGGACCAGACCAGCCGGGACCTCGGCATCGACATGCCCGACCGACAGTTGGCGTGCGTCCCGGTGGACCACGAAGTGGGCGAACGCTACCTGGGGGCGATGGCAGCGGCGGCCAACTTCGCCCGGGCGAATCGTCACACAGTGACCCATGCCATCAGGGAGGCGTTCGTCGATGTCTTCGGGGGCTCAGCCGAGGGGCTGGGGCTGTCGATGGTCTACGACGTGGCCCACAACCTGGCGAAGATCGAGGAGTACGAGGTGGACGGGCGGGTACGTAAGCTGTGCGTGCACCGCAAGGGAGCGACGAGAGCCTTCGGTCCCGGTCATCCGGAGATCCCCGAGCGGTATCGTGAGATCGGCCAGCCGGTCACGATCCCTGGAAGCATGGGGACCGCCTCCTACGTGCTGGTGGGAACCGAAGAGGCACAGTCGAAGTCTTTCTCCTCGACGTGTCACGGAGCGGGACGGGCGATGTCCAGGACCAGGGCGAAGAAGGTCATGGGCGGGGTGGAATTGGTGCGGGAGCTGGAGGGACAGGGGATCTCTGTGGCGGTTTCCCAGCCGAAATTGCTTGCTGAGGAGGCTCCGTACGCGTACAAAGACGTATCCCAGGTCGTTCGAGCGTGTGAAGGGGCGGGTCTGTCCCGAACGGTGGCCAGGCTGCGCCCAGTGGGGGTCGTGAAGGGTTGAGAGCAGTCGTCGAGACGGAGGCCGCGGCGCGCCGCGGCGAGGAGCGGACCGCCGCCCGCCGGACCAAGGTTGTCATCCGGCGGGTCGACCCCTGGTCGGTCCTCAAGTTCTCCTTGCTCTTCTACTTCTGCCTCATGCTCGTGTTCCTGTTCGCGCTCCTGATGCTGTACTGGCTCCTCGGGGTGATCGGCGTCCTCGACTCGGCCGCCCGCGTTTTGTCAGACGTGGGATTCGGGGGAGAGGCCGGCTTCGAGTTCCATAGCTACTGGATCTTCTCGCGGCTTTTCCTGATCGGGCTCGCCGGCGTCATCGTGTGGTCGTTGGTCAACCTCCTGATCTCGGTGCTGTACAACCTCATCTCGGACGTCGTGGGTGGCGTCCAGGTGACGCTGGCCGAACGCCGGTAGGTTTTCGTTTCGCTTGCTCCGTCCCACGTATGCGCTTGATTGACACCCTCGCGAGGCCACGCGTACGCTTGGCCGGGCGAGCGAGGCTCGCAGGTAACCGGCCTCTTTGGGGCCTGTAGCTCAGGCGGTTAGAGCGCATCCCTGATAAGGATGAGGCCGATGGTTCGAGTCCATCCAGGCCCACCCGGTTTGTAGAGGAGGAGAGATGGGGGAGGAAAAGAAGGGCGGGAAGATCAGGAAGTTCTTCCTGTTCGCCTTCATCGCCGGTCTGATCACCGCCGCCGTGCAGTTCTTCAAGAAGCGCCGCGGGGCCGGCTCGGAGGAGAGCGAGTGGCAGGAGCTTCCTCCACCCGGTAGCTAGGCGGCACCGGAACGATCGCTGACAGGGTCTCCCTCCGGGGAGGCCCTGTCGTTTCCTCAACCGTCCCTTCCACACGGCCGACATAAGGAGCGAGTCGTCGCGAGGCGGGAAAGGTGGTTCCGTGAAGGGGTTCCGGGTCGAGCAGGGGGAGGTTCTCCTGTCCGTCCAGATGATCCTCACGCGTGAGGAAGAGGTCCTGAGGCGGCAGGGCGCTCCTGGAGGCCTTCAGCGGCCGACTCGGAAGGTGGCCCCCGTTCCCGCGCAGCCTCGGCCCGCACGCCTCACGCCACCCGCCCCACCTCCACCGGCCCGAACTCCCCGCGCCCAGACCCCTCCCCGCCAGCGCGCTGTCGGCCACCCGGGCCTGGCGGTTCGCCCTGTCGCGCCGGCGACCGCTCCGGCCCCCGCTTCGCGGAGGCCCAAGCAGGGAGGGGCCCCGATCATGGTGGACCCCCTGACCGGGATCGGGACCATGCATGCTCTTCGCCGCGACCTGATGCTGCAAGAGGCGTGGCCCGCAGGCGGTCGGCAGGCTCCCGTCATCATCGCCCTGGAGGTCCGGTCGCTGGATCAGATCCGGGTGGACATGGGCCCGGAGGCGGGCGACCGCGTCCTGAAGTGTCTGGTGGAGGTGGCGCCGTTCGCCCTGCGCACGCAGGATCGCATCTACCGGTCAGGTCGCAACCAGCTCACCCTGCTGCTTCCAGGGACTGAGGGCGTGGATCCAGAACGGGCTCGGGCAGCCCTGGAGGTCGGGCTTCGACGCCGCCTGGACGGTCGCGGGTACCCCGAGGTGCACCTCGCCGCCAGGAAGCTCGACCCCGTCGCCCTGGCGAGCTGACCCAAAGGGGTCTCCTGGACCTCGAAATCTCACCGAACGCCTCACCGACCTCCTTGGCCTGGATGGTTGCCAATGAGGCGGACTCGTCGCACCATTGGGGCACGGGAGAAAGGAGGTGGTCCAGCTTGCATAAACAGCACGCGACCCCCGAGGTGACTGGCTGCTAGCCATTCCCTCGGCGGGCCGGGGCTGACCGCCCCGCCCGTCCGCCGGTGGAATCCAGCCGGCAGAATCCAACCAGATCACCGCACCGCGGGTCCCGGGCTGGTCGACCGGGCGAAGCCGGGGAGGCGAGAGCCCGAACCGGTGGAAGTGCTCGTGGCGCTTACGGCATGAGCGAGGGGTCGGGCGAAAGCCCGGCCCCTCGCCTCGTTCCCTAGACTTCGGTTCCGGCGTGGACGGTTCGCACGTGGCATGGGATGCGGCTCGAGAAGCTGCCGAGGATGCCGGCGTCTCGCTGAAACCCATCCACGGGATCGAGGGAGCCGAAAGGGTCGGTGTCGTCGTCGAGGCCCTGTGGGGGCCGGGCCAGCTCCCGCCTTCGCTGATCCGTGCGTTCGACTACGCGGGGACCGTCATACTCGGGGCGTTCGCCGACGGAGACCTTGTGGGGATCGTCCTCGGGTTCCCCGGTCTCGACGAAGGCTTGCACATGCACTCGCACATGCTCGGTGTGCTCCGGGACCGTCAGTCTCGGGGAGTGGGATACGCGCTGAAGCTGGGACAGCGGGCGGCATGCCTGGATCTGGGGATCGACGAGGTCCGGTGGACCTACGACCCGCTGGTGGCCAGGAACGGTTGGTTCAACCTGGTGAAGCTGGGCGTCGTGGGCACCAGGCTTCACCGAGGGTTCTATGGGCGGATGGACGACGAGATCAATCGGGGTGACCGGAGTGACCGCTTCGAGGTTCGGTGGCGCCTTGCCTCCGAGCGCGTCCTTCAGGCCCTTCGGGGGGAAACGTCCGAGCCCGCCCTCGGTCCCCTCCTGCTCGACCTCTCGGGCGAACCGGACGCACCGCGTCCCGAACAGACCGGTGCCGAGCCCAAGCCGGGTGCCGTGATCCGCGTGCCCCTCGACTACCACGAGGTGCGTCGACGAGACCCAGGACTGGGCGAGGCGTGGCGCGAGACCTCGGCCCGGGCCTTCGAGGCGTGCTTCGATGCCGGCCTGGTGGCCTCCTGGATCTCTCGAGATGGCCGATACGTCTTCGAGCCCGCCGGGGAGGGATCGAAGTGAGCTTTGCGGTCACGGAGCTCGAGCTCCGCGAGGTCGCCCTTCCCCTGGTCCGGCCCTTCCGCACGAGCTTCGGAGAGGAGCGGGAGAAACGGGCGATCCTGATACGGGTCGTCCTGTCGACCGAAGCGGGAGACGTCGAGGGGTGGGGCGAATGCGTCTCGGGGTCCGATCCCTTGTATTCGGAGGAATGGCTCGAGGGTTCCTGGCCGATCCTGACCCAGTACCTCGGTCCGTCGATCCTCCGGGAAGGGCGCTTCGACGATCCCTTCGGCGTCGAGCGACACTTGGGAGCGGTGCGGGGGCATCCCATGGCCAAGGCGGCCCTGATCATGGCTGTCCTCGACGCCTGGCTCCGGGGCCGCGAACAAAGCCTGGTGGCCTATCTCGGCGGTGTCCGAGACCGGGTCCGCTGCGGGGTGAGTGTCGGGATCGCACCCTCGGTCGAGGCGCTCCTCGAGGAGATCCAGGAATATCTGGCTCGCGGCTACCAGCGGATCAAGCTGAAGATCGAGCCGGGGCGGGATCTCTCCGTGGTCTCGGCCGTACGCGCCGCTCTCCCGGACACGCCGTTGTCCGTCGACGCGAACGCCGCGTACGACCTGACTGCGGTTTCCTTGTTCGAAGCGCTGGACGAACTGGACCTCCTCATGATCGAGCAGCCCCTCGGCCACGACGACGTTCTCGACCATGCCCGGCTCCAGCAGCGGCTCCGCACGCCCATCTGCCTCGATGAGTCCATCCGCTCGCAGCACGACGCCGCGCTGGCCATCAAGCTCGAGGCGTGCAGGGTCATCAACATCAAGCCGGGAAGGGTGGGAGGGGTGCTGGAGGCGAAGCGCGTGCACGACGTGTCCTCCAGGAGCGACATCCCCGTGTGGGTCGGGGGCATGCTCGAGACGGGGGTCGGGAGGGCCCCGAACCTGGCCCTGGCAGCCATGCCGGGTGTGCGGTTCCCCGGCGACACCAGCGCCAGCGACCGGTACTTCGAGGACGACCTGACCGAGCCGTTCGTGCTGTCGCCGGACGGGACGATGGCCGTCCCCGGGGGGCCGGGCATTGGGGTGGAGCCGCGCCCCGAACGGCTTTCGGCCTGCACGGAACGGGTGGAGTCCGTGCGACGGGATGGTTGAGTTGACGTCCTGCCATCGTTGGAGAAGTGGTGGCGGCGGTGTGAACTTTCAGCTTCGTGACCGGACCTCGAAGCGGCGACAGTGCTACAAGTAGGGTCGGATGATCGGCCCCGGATCGATTCGATGGAGGAGGGCGGTCGTCCCCGTCGTCGGGGCGATCCTCCTGGTCGGCGTGGCGGCCTCGGTCGCGGCCAGGCCGTCCGCGACGCCGTCGCTGGCTCCCATCTCGCCCCACAGGGTGATCGCCTCGATGCTCCGGTCGCTGGCTCAGGACCGGCCTGTCTCCGGGCACCTGCGAGCCCGCCTCGATCTGGGACTGCCGGCGATTCCCGACGAGGGGATCGGCGCCGCGGCATCGGAAGCCGCCGGGTTCCTCTCTTCCCTCACCGGCACGCATCGCCTCCGTCTGTGGAGCTCCCCTGACGGATTCCGCCTGGCCGACCTTCTTCAGTCGTCGGAGCGGGCGATCTTCGTCTCTCGGACCGACGCGTGGGCCTGGGATTTCAGCTCGTTCACCGCTTACCACCTCGGCCGGCGGTCCGAGGCGGATCACGAGCACGAGGGGCGGGATCTGGTCGACCCGCTGGCGATGGCCAGGCGAGCCCTCGATGCAATCACCCCCTCGACGCGGGTGTCGGTCTCGGGTACCGCGAGGATCGCCGGGCGAGACGCCTATGTCCTTGCGCTGGCGCCGAGGACGCCCGAGACCCTGGTGGGCAGGGTCGAGATCACGGTGGATGCCGACAGGCGCATCCCCCTCCGTGTGGCGGTCGTTCCCCGGGGTCGAGAAGCAGCAGCGATCTCCGTCGAGTTCACCTCGATCTCGTTCGCCCCGGTCGACCCATCGACGTTCCGGTTCACCCCCCCGCCCGGCGCGACGGTGAGGGACCTCTCCGGCGAGTACGGCGAGGAAGGCGGCGGAAAGGGTCAGGGGATCGAAGGCTCCGCCCGCGACCCCTACGGCTCAGCCGGCTCATCCGGCCAGGAGCCAGCCCGACTCTTCGGGAAGGACTGGGCCACCATCGTGGCCCTTCGGGGGCCACCGCTTTCGTCGTTCCGAGGGTCGGACGACGACTTCGACCTGACCTCCCTGCTCCCCCTGACAGGCCCGCTGCTGTCGATCCGGCTGGAGGACCGGGGCGATCACACGTGGCTGGTGTACGGGCTCGTCCCTCAATCCGCGCTGGTAACGGCTGCCCAGGAGCTTCCCTGAGCACCATCGTCACCCGGGGTCTGACCAAGCGCTACGGGGACCTCGCCGCGGTCGATGCGCTCGACCTCACTATCGAAGAGGGTGCGCTGTACGGTTTCCTCGGCCCGAACGGGGCGGGGAAGACGACGACCATCCGGATGATCCTCGGGCTGATATTTCCGACGTCCGGAGAGGCCGAGGTGCTGGGGGAGCCCATCTTCGGCGGGACGCCCGGGCAGCGCGCATCGGCCCTTCGCCGGGTGGGGGCAATGATCGAAGAGCCGGCGTTCTGGAAGTACCTGACCGGCCGGAAGAACCTCGAATACTTCGCCCGCGCCGCCGGGCCGCCCGCGGATCGGGATCGACGCCTCGGTCGCATCGACGAGGTGCTCCGTATCGTCGGGCTCGATCAGGCCGCGAACAAAAAGGTCAAGGCCTACAGCCAGGGGATGCGCCAGCGACTTGGCATCGCGCTGTCCCTTTCGGGCTCTCCTGAGCTGCTCGTCCTCGACGAGCCGACGAACGGTCTCGATCCCCAGGGGATGCGGGAGATCCGCATGCTCCTGAGGCGCCTCGCCGACGACGGCACCACGATCTTCGTCTCGAGCCATCTGCTCGCCGAGGTTGAGGCGATGTGCGACCGCGTCGGCGTGCTGGCGCGAGGGAAGCTGGTCGCCGAGGGCGCGCCGTCAAAGCTTCGAGCGAGCGCCGACGTGCTTCGGGTCGAGGTCGACGATCCGGCACGCGCCAGGAACATCCTGTCCGGAGTCGAGGGTGTGTCGTTCATCGATGGAGCCCCCGATTCGGCGCGCACCGTGGTCGTTCGCCTGGCCTCCCCTGCTTCAGCCGCGGGGATCAACTCCGCGCTCGTGACGGGAGGCGTGGCCGTGAGCGCCCTCGTGCCAGAGCACGAGAGCCTGGAGGACGTGTTCGTGAGCTTGGTGGAAGGCGCCGATGTTCCTCGTTGAGATCGGCAAGTCGGTCCACCGGCTCCGCACCTGGGTGTTTGCCGCCGGCTTGGCGGGCTTGGCCGTGTTGCCGGTGGTCGTCCTGGCCACCTCTGACAACGCGGGAGGTGGACCCCTATTCTTCGACATGATCAGGAGGAACGGCCTCTTCGCGGCGCTCACGGTCATCGCGCTGATCCAGCCGTTCTTCCTTCCGCTGGGAACGTCCATCCTCGCGGGCGAGGCGATCGCCCTCGAGGCCTCGGGCGGAACCCTCCGCTACCTTGTGGCCCGTCCGACGGGACGAGTCCGGCTGATCGTTTCCAAATACCTGTCCGTCATGGCCCAGGTCGCCGGGGCGATCGTCTGGGTGATGGTGATCGGCCTGCTCGTGGGGGCCATCTCCTTCGGCTACGGGCCACTGCCCACCTTGTCCGGCACAACCTTGACGGTCGCGCAGGGTGTGGTCCGGATCGTGGCGGTGGCTGCGTACGTGCTGTGTGGGATGGCCGGGCTCGCGGCGGTTGGGCTGTTCGTCTCGACCCTCACATCCTCCGGCGTGGGCGCGGCAGGGGCGACCATGGCCATCGCCATCGCCAGTCAGATCGTTGACAGCCTCCCCGCTGTGAAATGGATGCACCCGTACCTGATCAGTCACGGCTGGCTCGCCTTCGCGGATCTCTTTCGCTCACCTATCGAGTGGGGGGCGATGGCGCAGGGGCTGCTGCTGGACGGGGTCTATCTGGTGCTGTTCCTAGGTGCTGCCATCGCGGTGTTCAGCCGCAAGGATGTGGTTTCGTAGCCACCGACTGGCGCCTGGTAACCGTGGCCGGCAGCTTCACCCGGGTGATTGCGGCCGTGGGGTGGTGACGCAAAGGCATGGGCGGCCGACGCTGGGGCGGTACGGGATGGAGGGGAGGAAGCTCATGGCAAAGCCAGATGGGCCGGTGGGAGTCTATGTGGCAGTCTTCGACAGCGAGGACAAGGCGGACACGGGGCTCAAGTCGATCGGAGGTCTCACAGGAGATGCGCTCCTCCTGGATGTTTTCGATCACGCGAAAGTCGTCCGCCGGAAGGACGGCAAGATCGAGGTCAGGCGACTCCATGACTCGAAACAAGGCGCCAAGGGGGGCATGGCGGTCGGCGCCCTGCTCGGTTTCGTTTTTCCGCCGTCGATCCTGGTCGGCGGGGCAGTCGGTGCCGCGGGTGGCGCGCTCGCGAGTAAGGCTCGCCGGCACACGTTCGACCGCGGCTTCCTGACTGATATGGGCGAGTACCTTCAGCCCGGCCGGGCCGCCATCATCGTGATCACCGAGCCCCAGCACATGGAGACGCTCTCCGAGAGCGTCCCCGAGCCGGTATGGGAGACGAGCCACGCATTCGAATCGGCCGACTCCGCGAGCATCAAGGAGTGGATCGAGTCGTTGCCATCCTCGAGGACCTGAGTAGGGATGCGATAATTGCTGGAGCGCCGCGGAAGGTGCTCCGATGTGTTTTCGCAGGTCACAAGGGGGGGTGTAGCTCAGTGGTAGAGCGCTTGCTTTGCAAGCAAGAAGTCGAGGGTTCGACTCCCTCCACCTCCACCAGGACTCCTAGGCCAGCTTGATCTCGCCCTGCACCCTCGTTCCCTGCCCCGGTGTGCTGCGGACGTCAAGTGTCCCGCCGATGGCGTCGACGCGATCAGCCATGCCTTGTAGGCCGGTCCCACGGCGCGTGGCGCTCGCGTCGAACCCCCGACCGTCGTCCTCGATCGTGAACACCAGACTCCCATCACGCTCGGCCATGCTGACCACAGCCGCCCCGGCCTCCGCGTACTTCGCGACGTTCTGCAGGGCTTCCAGCACGCAGAAATAGACCGCCGCCTCTACCTCCCGCGGGTAGCGACCGATGCCGTTCGCCGCGATCGTGGTCGACACGGCAGCCCTTCGGCTCTGGGCCTGGAGTGCAGCTACCAAGCCCTCGTCAGCCAAGAGCGGTGGGTAGATCCCTCGAGCCAAGTTGCGGAGGTCATCCAGAGCTTCCCGCAAAGCGTCCTGCAGCTGTGTCGCTGCCTGCCGGACGCGCTCGGGATCGTCGGCCAGTCGCGCGAGCAGACCGAGTTGGACATTGAGCGCCACGAGCTGCTGCTGCGCGCCGTCATGAAGGTTGCGCTCGATCCGGCGTCGCTCGTCGTCCTGCGCTTCGACCAGCCGACGACGCGATGCCCTGAGCTCGTCGATGGTGACTTGCAGCTCCGCCGCAAGACGGACGTTGCGAAGGACGAGCCCGGCTTGGGATGCGAGGTCCTGGAGAAGCTTGTCCTCCGTCGGGGTGAGCGGCTCGCTCCGAGGTTTCTCGAGGGTAAGGGCGCCGAGCAGATCTTCGTCGTGCCGCACGGCCACCGCTCGAGTGACCTCGACGAACGGAGGGAGCGCGTCGTCCTGTCCGAGGGGCAATGAGCCAGGCATGACGCCCCCTTCCGGCCACGACGCGGCGGGACGGAGCTCGCGACCGACCCGGAGCCACACGTCGACGCGCTTCGCCCCCGTTCCCTGCGCGAGGATCTCTGCCATCCGCAGCACCACGTCGTCGAGGCCATAGGTGCCTCCCATCCGCTCAGCGAAGTCGGACAACACCTGGTAGGGCGTCGCTCGCTCACCGAACACGAGGCGGTTCGCCACCCGTTGCGCCTGACGGCGAAACGGCTGGAAGAGCAGCGCGATCGCGACCGCGGTGGCGGTCGTTAGCACCGGGCTGCCGGTGCCGTATCCGACGAGCGACCCGAACCCGACCACAACGACGACGTAGACGGCCGTGACGGCCGCCGCGAGCAGGCCGTAGACGACCGCCTTGTTGATGATGACGTCGATCTCGTACAGCCGGTACCGGAGGATGGCGATCGCGAGGGCCGCCGGCATGCCGAAGAACACCAAGAGGACCGTGGCCGCGAACATGACGGTGGCGACCGGGGAGCTATCACAGCCACAGGCGACCAACGCGCCGATCGCGATGACGTTGGCGAGTAACGCCAGGGCGGACACGAACGCGACCCACTTGATCTGTTGTCGCAGCTCGCGGCCACCCGCTCGATACCGGGAGACGAGCGCCACGAACGCTGCGGCGACCGTGAGCACGGTCGCCCAGACCGTCAGGACGAGGATCGTCGAGATCAGCCCGCCGCGCGACTCGATTCCGAGGGGGTTGGGAACCCGCAGAGCACCGCCGGGCGCGGGCAGGGCCAGAGGCACAGGGTTCACGAGGAACCCGATCGATGTGAGCGCGACCGCAACGATGCCGATCATCAGGATCGGGCGCCACCTGGGCGACGGCAACGTGCCGGTCGGGAAGAAGAACAGCATGAACGCAAGCGAGGGAGCGGTCACGACGAACGCCCACTCCGCGATCGCCCCCACTGCTTCTGGGGCGGGGACCGAACCCGGATGTGTCGCGATCCCGAACACCGCGTACGCATCCGTCAAGGACAGAAAGGCGAAGCCCAGGCCCACCCCCTGAAGCAGCCAGCCGATGAGGTTCCGCGCACGACGGACGATCAGCGCGCCCAGGGTGGCGTAAACGACACCAGCCAACGCGCCGGCGACGTTCGAGAGCGAATCGGCCAGGATGAGGTCGCCCCACGCCATGAGCGTGAGGGCCGTGCCGACAAGCGCGATCAGGAGCGTCCCGACCCAAAGGACCATGGAGGCCCGTTCGGCGCGTTCTTGCGGTGCCGGCATTGTGGCAATCATCGTTCTCCGGTTGGGCCTTGACCAGGGTGCTGTCCTCCGACCGATGGATGGTGAAGGCATCCCATCGGCGAAAGGAGCTACCGCCACGGTCTCAGGTTGAGTACTCGAACTCGACCCGGACGATCTCCAGGGGGCTGCCGCACACGAAGAGGCCCGGGCCGCCGGTGGGCGACCCGGGCATCTATGCCGGCTAGCTCCAAAGATCAGCAGGCGGCGCGGGCGAGGCTTTCGTTGACTCTGTGGATCGCACCGTCTTTGACTGTGACCTCGTAGAAATACAGGTCATTGAACGGCGTCGTCCGCTTGGTCAGCTCTGAGAGTGCTGCATCCCGGTTCCGGGGGGCTTCGCAGCCATCGGCGAAGTCGATTCGCACGTCTGAGGCGACCGGAAGCGTGCGCAACCGCGGGTTCTGGTTGCGGATGTAGATGTACAGATACTCGGCTTCGCTAGGGGGCGTACCGTCCTCGATGGCAGCGGCGGCTGCCTCGTCGTTCTCGAAGACCTGGATGACATCCAGGGTCACCTGCGCACCGCGGACGTCAACCTTGCGGATGTAGGTGGGGTCGATACCATCGGCCAGCACCGGCGCCACAGGCTGGCTTGCTGGCGACTGCTGTGGAGCGGCGGCGAACTTCCTGGGCTCGGCCACGGCGGCCGATGACTTCTGCGCTTGCGGGGCGATGGATTCTCCCGCAAGGGCGGCTGCCACGCCGATAGCAGCCAAGACCAATGCGAGGGTGGCGGCGCCCAGCACAATCAGGCTGCTGGGGCGCCTGGATATGGCGGGCGGTAGCGGCGGGGTGGCCGCCTGGTTGACTTCGCGAGTCTGCATGACCTCTCCCTTCTGTCAGGCCTGGAGCGAACCAGGCGCTGGGTGCTTGATGAGGTCAGGCTGGCCATCCCCGGTTACTGACACCTCTCCGACACGTAACGTCTCGACGACACCGAATAAACTCACTCGGACTCTGCCCAGGAGGAATCGGAATGGGGAACAAGCAGGTCGGGCGAACCCCGCGGCATTCCAGAGACGCGGTTCCGGCCCATCCTCACCATGAAGATCATCCGTGGACGATGTGGATCGCGGAACATCCGCCCCGGACCGCATCACCGGCATACACGAAGTCGCGGGCGCTGATGAACAAGCTCGCCAGGTCGGTGAAGAACTTCGTCCTCGGGAAACCTCCCTATGAGGACCACCATGGTGGCGGTCTCTGGTTGAAGGACGAGGAGGGATGGTTTCTCGTCAGGAACCTCGCCGGCATGGAATGGGTTTCGCAGTTCTGCGCCGACCCCAAGAAGGTCGATGCCCTCCGCCTCAATGCAAGGCGGCTGTACGCGCGCTTCCCCGAAGCCGTTAAGGAACTGAAGATCGCGAAACTCCTGGATACGCCGATTAAGGATTCAGCGGGTGTTGCCGAGTGGACCGATTCGATCTGCAATGCGAGCGTGCCTCTGTCCCAACCCTTGCACACCGGGACCCTACCCAAGGCCGGAAGCGTTCGGGGGAAGGTCACCGGGGTGCATCACTATCCGGGCCCGGTCGTGGAGATCCAACTCTTCAAACGGAGGGACTACCCCCTGTGGGTG